>DBFVHV010000059.1:0-16991 GCA_048524165.1 Streptococcus sp. | reverse complement strand
CATAAAAAAGGGGGATTTTATTATGATTGAAGCCTACAAAAAATTTTGGAAGGGCTATGTAGATTTTAAGGGACGTTCAACGCGTTCAGATTATTGGCTTAATGTTCTTGCGCAATGCTTGGTTTATTTATTGTTTAGTTTCTTACTCATACTAATAATGATTTTAGGAGGAGACTCCTCTACGTATACATCTGATCCATATAGTTTTCAAATGATTTTGGTCTATATTGTAGTGTTAGGAATTGGAGTCTATGCGTTGGCCTCACTTGTACCATCCATTGCAATCATAGTACGTCGTTTACGAGATGCAGGTTACCACTGGGCCTTGATATTCCTATCGCTAATTCCATATCTTGGTGGTTTTATTATTTTTATCTTAACCTTACAACCAACAAAGGTAGAAGTAGCGTTTAATAATTTCAATAACCCACAGCAATAAAAGTGCTTAGCAGCCTTATAGGCTGCTCCTTAGTCAATTTGCCAGAAGACCGGTCTTTTGGTATAGTAGTATTATCAAAAAATGAGGAGATTTTATTATGATCGAAGCTTATAAGAAGTTTTGGAAGGGCTACGTAGATTTTGAGGGACGTTCAACACGTTCAGATTACTGGTTTGCATATTTGGCAAATATGTTAACTGTCGTTGCTTTTTATGTGTTGTTAGCAGTATTTGGAGGAATTGCAGGTGCAACTGATTCAAGCTTTTTAGCTGTTATTTCACTTATCCTACTACTTATCTTTTTTGCCTATGGTATTGCTGCGTGTTTACCTGGTATTGCTGTAACTGTTCGTCGTTTGCGTGATGCTGGCTACAATTGGCCGTATATTTTTGTTGCATTTATCCCATTTGTAGGTGGTATTATCTTAATTGTGTTGTTGTGTAAACCAACTAAGGTTGAGTATCCATTCAACAACTTCAATAATCCACAGCAATAATAATGACTTAACAGCCTTGCTAGGCTGTTTTTTAGTTGATTTGTCAACCTCCTCTTCTCTTGTTATACTGAGAGTAACATAAAAAAGGGGGATTTTATTATGATTGAAGCCTACAAAAAATTTTGGAAGGGCTATGTTGATTTTACGGGACGTTCAATACCCTCGGATTACTGGTTTGCATATTCGGCACATGTATTGATTTTCTTTACTTGGTATTTGCTCCTAGCAGTGTTTGAAAGAATGGCAGCTGAAACAGGATCAAGTGATTTATTTACTATTGGTGTTATTTTACTACTTATCTTTTTTGCCTATGGTGTTGCTGCGGTTTTACCTGGTATTGCTCTAACGGTTCGTCGTTTACGTGATGCTGGCTATAATTGGCCGTATATTTTTATTCCTTTAATTCCTTTTGTGGGTATTTTTATCTTCATTTTTCTACTATGTCAACCAACAAAAGTAGAAGTGCCATTGAACAACGTCGATAACCCACAGCAATAATGACAATCAACCAACTCTTTGAGTTGTTTTTTTGATGCCAAAAAAGTTTTATGTTAATGTTGCACATTTTAATATTTCTGATATAATCTTATCTGAGACTAATCGATACTAAAAATATATTTAAGAAATGTGAATACTCTATGAAACTACTTCGTCATTTAAAAGAAAAACGTTACCTTATTTTGGCATTTACTCTACCGGCTATTCTTTTGGCTTTGGCAATTGTCTTTTTGCAGCCTGCACACAATCATGCTAAGGTCCAAGTCAAGGTAGCTACTAAGCAGTCATCGTCTAGTAAACCCAAGGCTTCATCTAAGTCATCGAGCTCAAGTTCTTCGTCATCTTCTTCAACCTCAATTGAGTCTTCAAGTGAATCGTCATCAGCAAGCTCAACGGTAGAAGCAGCTAGTCAGACAGAAGCAAGCTCAACTCCTGCGGTAGCATCAACGCCTACACCATCACCATCTTCAGCACAAGAGACTTATCAAGCGCCCCAGTATAGCTATGTGCCACCAACAACTTATACAGAGTCACATAGTGATGCTTCAAGCTATACAGCACCTGCCTACAGCGCAGATGTTAGCTCTACTGTAGCCGAATAGAAAGAAATTATTGTTATTAGCAACTGGCTTATCTAGCCTAGCTCTTTTGGCAGCTTGTTCAAACCAGTAGAATGGTTTAACTTCAATGACTTCATCTTCATCAGTAGAGCAGTCCCAATCAGATAGTAGCGAAAGTTCAAGTGAAGAGAAGAAAGTAGATAGTTCTGCTTATGATGACATCATCAGCAAGTATCAAACTGCTGTAGCTGACAACCAAACTGATGCTTCCATTAATCCTTTAGTTGTTACCTATGCTAATTCTCAAACAAGTCCTGCCTCAACGGTCTATACTTACCGTGATCTGGATGGTAATGGTGTTGATGAGTTGATTCTTGCTTTTAAGCCGGGGAAACTCTTTAAAGAGCATATGATTACGGATATTTATACTATCTCTAAGGATAGTGGTCAGGTCATTCGTCTGACAGAAGGTCCACAACTGGGCATGTTGGGTGAGCGCATGACTTTGGCCTACCTCAAGGATAACACCTTTAGCTACTATGGTAGTGCTGGTGCTATGGCTGGTGGTGGTTCTGGCTACCAATTTAGTAGTAATGGTCAATCTCTTGTAAAAGATGACAGTGATTCGGGTGCAGAGAAGGCTGATCTTTCGAATTGGGATTGGAAGGATCTGAGCAGTGCCTCTACTAATAGTAGTTCTAGCGCAGCGTCACAAACTCAAACAAGTTCAACATCTCTTAAGCCTGATGAACTCAAAAATGGCAATTACAAATCAGCTGTAGGAACGTGGAAGTCTTCAAATGGAAAGACCATCACCATTACTTCGGATGGGCAGTTGGATTTCTGGGGCTATACTTATCCTATCGACAAAGTCTCACCCAATCAGTATGTGTCTGGTATATATACCTTAACTTATGTTGATTCTAGTCCAGTAGGGAATACCCCAATTCAGCTTTGTCCTAAGGGAGTTAGTGATGCAAGTGATGCGGGAGATAACAGTAAGGACCGTATCTTAGCGACGAATGGAGTGCCATCTGAGGAAAGCTATTTTTACAGAGTGGATTAATCTTATCAGATGATATATCAACTAAAGAGTTAGACCACAGGTCTGGCTTTTTTACTATCCTGTCAACTTACAGAACGAGACAATTTCTCCATTCTTGTGCTATAATAAAAGTTATGACTAATGAATTTCACCATGTAACCGTTCTTTTACACGAAACTGTTGATATGCTTGATATCAAGCCCGATGGCATCTATGTAGATGCGACCTTGGGTGGCGCAGGACATTCGTCTTATCTTTTGTCGCAATTATCTGAAAAGGGTCATTTGTACTGCTTTGATCAGGACCAAAAGGCTATTGATAATGCTCAAGTGCGTCTCAAGGACTATATTGATAAGGGTATGGTGACTTTCATCAAGGATAATTTCCGTAATCTCAAGTCCAACCTTGAAGCCTTGGGGGTGTCTGAAATTGATGGCATTCTCTATGACTTGGGTGTCTCTAGCCCACAGTTGGATGAGCGTGATCGTGGTTTCTCCTATAAACAGGATGCTAAGCTAGATATGCGTATGAATGAGGAGGCGAGTCTGACCGCTTATGATGTGGTCAATACCTATCCTTACAACGATTTGGTGCGTATTTTCTTCAAGTATGGTGAGGACAAGTTCTCTAAACAGATTGCACGTAAGATTGAACAGGCTCGTCAGGTTAAACCAATTGAGACCACGACGGAACTGGCGGAAATCATTAAATCAGCTAAGCCTGCTAAGGAATTGAAGAAGAAGGGCCATCCAGCCAAGCAAATTTTCCAGGCTATTCGTATCGAAGTGAACGATGAGCTTGGTGCTGCGGATGAGTCTATTCAAGAGGCCTTGGATTTACTTGCTGTGGATGGTCGTATTTCGGTCATTACTTTCCATTCCTTGGAGGATCGATTGACTAAACAGCTTTTCAAGGAAGCCAGTACGGTAGATGTGCCTAAAGGTCTACCTTTTATTCCTGAAGACCTCCAACCTAAGGTAGCCTTAGTTAATCGCAAGCCAATCCTACCTAGTCAGGAAGAATTAGAAGCTAATAACCGCTCGCATTCTGCTAAATTGCGTGTGGCTAAAAAAATCAGGAAATAATTATGGAAAATAAGGAACATCAGATTGTTAATAGAGCCATTAGAAACCATATTCGTTTTATGACGCGTATGGAAAAGGCTTTCTATTCGGCAATTGTTTTGACAGCTATTGTGATGAGTATCGCTGTTGTATTTTTACAAGGGCGTAATCAGGCTATCAAGCAACAAATCACAGACCTTAATAGCAAGATTAGTGATGAAAAAACAGAGCTTAATAATGCAAAGCAGGCGGTTAATGAGTTGACTAACTCTGACCGTATTAAAGAGATTGCTAATAAGGCAGGCCTGTCTATTAATAACGATAGTATTAAGAGTGTGAAGTAACCAATGAACAGATTAAGAAAACTTAAACATTTATTTCTAAACTATGTCGTTAGGGATAGGCGAAAGCCAGCCCAGAATCGACAGCACGTTGGTCAGAACCTTATGGTTCTCAGCATCTTTATCTTTTTCGTCTTTATTATCAACTTTGTGGTGATTATCGGGACAGACAGTAAGTTTGGTGTCGATTTGTCGACCCAGGCTGCTAAATCTTATAACACTAAGACCACAGTGGCTGCCAAGCGTGGGACGATTTACGACCGAAATGGAAATGTTTTGGCTGAGGATTCAACCAGTTATGCCATTTACGCTATCGTGTCGACCAGCTATGTGTCAGCGACTCAAGAAAAACTCTATGTCCAAGATAGTCAGTTTGACAAGGTGGCTGATATTTTAAAGGATAAGCTAGGAATTGAAAAGAGCGATGCCTTGGCCCAATTGCGTACTAAGGGTGCCTACCAGGTTTCCTTTGGGCTAAAGGGGAAGGGAATTACCTACTCTGTTAAAGAAGAACTAGAAAAAGCCTTTAAAGATGCGGGAATTAAGGGGATGGCCTTTGAAGCAACAACGTCACGAATGTATCCTAATGGGACCTTTGCGTCAGAGTTTCTTGGTCGTGCCGAAGCTGTTGAAAATAAAAAAGACGGCTCATATTCTTTGATTGGTCAAACTGGTTTGGAGCGTTCGCTCAATAGCCTCTTGACTGGAACAGATGGTGAGGCCATCTATGAGAAGGATAAAAACGGTAATACGCTTCTAGGTACGGAAACCATTACCAAGGAAGCTATCGATGGTAAGAACATCTATACAACCTTGTCAGCGCCTCTCCAAACCTTCTTAGAAACGCAGATGGATACCTTTATGGAGCAGACGCAAGGGGTAAATGCTTCAGCGACAGTTGTTAATGCTAAGACAGGTGAGATTCTTGCAACGACACAACGTCCGACCTATAATTCTGATACTCTTGAGGGACAGGCTAAGAAAAACTATGACTGGGTTAACCGTCTTTACGAAGCTCAGTATGAGCCTGGATCAACCATGAAGGTCATGCTCTTGTCAGCTGCTATTAACAATGGAAGTTTCAACCCGAATACGACCTTTAGTAATGCTAATGGTATTAAGGTTGACGACGTTGAAATTAATGACTGGTCAATCAATGAAGGTATCTCAACAGGTCGTACCATGTCATTTGCCCAAGGGTTCTCTTATTCAAGTAACGTTGGTATGACCATGCTGGAACAAGAGATGGGAGACAAGGTTTGGTCTAGCTACTTATCTCTTTACAAATTTGGTCTTCCAACCCGTTTTGGGATGGTCGGTGAATCTTCAGGGGTTGTCTCTCGAAACTCTGTTAATATAGCTCAATCGTCCTTCGGACAAGGGATTTCGGTGACTCAGGTGCAGATGCTTCGAGCCTTTACCGCTATTTCAAACAATGGTATAATGCTAGAACCTCAATTTATCAAACAAGTTGCCGATACTAACCAAGGCACAGTTCGTACAGCGAAGAAGGAAGTTATCGGTAAGCCAGTTTCTAAGCAGGCTGCCTCTGAAACGCGTAACTATATGATTTCCGTTGGTACAGATCCAGAGTTCGGTACCCTTTACAATAAATCTGAAGGGTCACCTATTATCCAAGTTGGCAATTATGATGTTTCAGTTAAGTCTGGAACGGCTCAGGTTGCTGATGAGAAGACTGGGACCTACAAAGTTGGTTCCAATGAAACCCTCAATTCAGTTGTAGCCATGGTACCTACAGATAATCCAGAATACATCATGTATGTGACTGTACATGAGCCTAAGACTTGGGATAATAATTTTTATGCAACTGTGGTTAACCCGGTTTTGGAAGAAGCCATGTCTATGGGAGACACCCTAGATACTTCTGTGTCTGAAGGTAGTGAAAAGACCGAGGAAACGAGCTATCAAACCGGCGATATTATCGGTAAGAGTCCGGGCGAGATAGCTAACACCCTTCGTCAAAACTTGATTCATCCGATTGTTCTGGGTGTTGGTGATAAGATTGAGAAGGTTTCTGTAGATGCCAAAGCCAATATCAAGGCTAATGAACAGATTCTTATCATGACCAATGATTTCACAGAACTTCCAGACATGTATGGTTGGACCAAGAAGAACGTTGAAACCTTTGCCAAATGGAAAGGTATTAAAATTACTTACAAGGGTGGCAAGTCAGGGACTGTTACCAAACAAAGTGTTGCGGCAGGAAAAGCCCTGTCTAAAACCAAGAAGATTACCATTACTTTAGGAGACTAAGATGACTATGAGTCTGATAGCAGGCGTGGCCGCCTTTGTGTTGACGGTGCTCGCTATGCCTCACTTTATTACTTACTACAAAATCAAGAAAATCGGTGGCCAACAAATGCATGAAGATGTGAAGCAGCATCTGGCTAAGGCTGGGACGCCAACTATGGGAGGGACAGTCTTCCTAGTGGTTGCCATCTTGGTTAGCTTGATTTTCAACTTACACGTCTTTAGCGAAGGACACCAGGCTTATGGTGCCACAGTAGGGATTCTCTTTGTGATTTTGATATATGGAATCATCGGCTTCCTTGATGATTTCCTTAAGATTTTCCGTCAAATCAATGAGGGACTTAAACCTTGGCAAAAGATGGCCTTGCAGATTATTGCAGGTTTACTTTTCTACTTTATCCACGTACTCCCTAGTGGGACAGATAGCCTAGCTATTGGAGGCTTGACCATTCACCTCGGTGTCTTTTATGTTCTCTTTGTCCTTTTCTGGATCGTTGGTTTCTCAAATGCTGTGAACTTGACAGATGGTATCGATGGTTTGGCTTCTATCTCTGTAGTTATCAGCTTGATTGCCTATGGGATTATCGCTTTTGTCAAGGGTGAGTTTGCTATTTTGACCATCATCGTTACCATGATTGGTGCTCTTCTTGGCTTCTTCGTCTTTAACCACAAGCCAGCCAAGGTCTTTATGGGAGATGTTGGTTCCTTGTCACTTGGGGCTATGCTTGCGGTTATCTCTATTGCCCTACGTGTGGAGTGGACCCTACTCTTGATTGGTGTGGTTTATGTCTTTGAGACAGCTTCTGTCATGCTACAGGTCAGCTATTTCAAATACACTAAACGTAAGTATGGAGAAGGTCGCCGTATTTTCCGTATGACACCATTCCACCATCACCTCGAATTAGGTGGTCTTTCAGGTAAGGGTGACAAATGGTCAGAGTGGAAGGTTGATGCTTTCCTTTGGACAGTTGGAGCACTTGCAAGTGCCATTACCCTTTGGATGGTTCTTGGAAACGTTATGAAATAAATGAAAAGAGCAGAAATGCTCTTTTTTTGTTATAATGATAAGGATAGACTAGATAGAAAAGAAGTAAATAAATATGTCATTTAAAGATTTTAATTTTAAAACATTTATTCAGGAGGCCCTTGATGAAATTAAGTTTAAGGAGCCGACGCCTGTTCAGCAGAAATTGATTCCTGTAGTCCGTTCAGGTCGTGATTTGGTTGGTGAATCAAAGACGGGTTCAGGGAAGACACATACCTTCCTCTTGCCAATTTTTGAGAAACTTAATCCAAAGAGTGGTGATGTTCAAGTTGTTATTACAGCGCCATCACGTGAATTGGCGACACAGATTTACCAAGCGACAAAACAGATTGCCAAACACTCTGAGACTGAAATTCGTGTTGTTAACTATGTGGGTGGTACAGACAAGCAACGTCAGATTGAGAAACTCAAGGTAGCACAACCTCATATTGTTATCGGGACACCAGGGCGTATTTATGACCTAGTTAAATCTGGAGACTTGGCTATCCACAAGGCCCATACCTTTGTCGTTGACGAAGCTGACATGACCATGGATATGGGATTCTTGGATACTGTGGATAAAATTGCAGCAAGTCTGCCTAAGGAAGTTCAAATTTTGGTCTTCTCAGCAACCATTCCTCAAAAACTGCAACCATTCTTGAAGAAATATTTGACTAATCCGGTCATGGAGCAAATTAAGACTTCAACAGTCATTGCGGATACTATTGATAACTGGTTGGTATCTACTAAGGGTCGCAATAAAAATGAACAGATTCTTGAGATGCTTAAGGGAATGCAGCCATATCTGGCAATGATTTTCGTTAATACCAAGGAACGTGCCGACGATTTGCACAGCTACTTGGTGTCAAATGGTCTTAAGGTTGCTAAGATTCATGGAGGTATTCCACCACGTGAGCGTAAGCGTATCATGAATCAAGTCAAGAAGCTTGATTTTGAGTACATTGTAGCGACTGACCTTGCGGCGCGTGGGATTGACATTGAAGGTGTGAGCCATGTCATCAATGATGCTATTCCTCAAGACTTGTCCTTCTTTGTTCACCGTGTAGGACGTACAGGACGTAATGGTTTGTCAGGAACAGCCATTACCCTTTATCAACCAAGTGACGACTCCGATATTCGTGAGCTTGAAAAGATGGGGATTACCTTTGACCCTAAAGTCTATAAGGACGGCGAGTTTCAAGATACCTATGACCGTGACCGTCGTGCCAACCGTGAAAAAGCCTATCAAAAACTTGATACGGAAATGATCGGTTTGGTTAAGAAGAAAAAGAAAAAAATCAAGCCTGGCTACAAGAAGAAAATTCAGTGGAAGGTTGACGAAAAACGCAAACGTGAGCGTCGTGCAGCTAACCGTGCTAAGGGACGTGCTGAACGTAAAGCTAAGAAGCAGAGTTTCTAAACATTGGCTTCTAGGTGTAAGAAAATTTAGAGATGTAAAAACTTGGCAGAATGATTGTCAAGTTTTTTTATAGCAAAAGTGCTACAATAGGAGTCATGAAAGACAAGATTCGAATTCTTCATATCAATGATTTACACTCTCATTTTGAACAGTATCCACAACTCAAGCGAGCTGTGGATGATTTGAGTCAGACGGATAGAGAGTTGATTAAGATAGATCTTGGGGACAATGTGGATAAGTCCCATCCTCTATCTGATGCGACCGCTGGGCGTTTTAATGTAGCCCTGATGAATGAGTTGGGGATAGACTATGCGACTATTGGAAATAATGAGGGGATAGGTCTGGCCAAGGAGGAGCTAGACTGTCTTTATGAGCAGGCTAAGTTTCAGCCGATCATAGGAAATCTCAAGGATGAGGGGAGACAACCTGAATGGGCTAAGCCCTATCTTATCCACAAAACTAAAGCAGGTACAAAAATTGCTTTTTTGGCCTATACCTTTCCATATTACATCACCTATGCTCCCAACGGTTGGCAGGTGTTAGAGCCTATGGCTCGGTTGGAAGAGGATTTGGCTCGCCCTGAGGTAAGGGATGCAGACATAGTCGTCGTTCTCAGCCATCTGGGTGTACGTTATGATGAGCAGATTGCAGAGACTTATCCGCAGGTAAACCTTGTCATTGGGAGCCACACGCATCACCTTTTTGAAGAGGGCAAATTAGTCAATGAAACCTATTTAGCAGCTGCTGACAGATATGGTTATTATCTTGGCTGTATTGACCTTACTGTGGAAAATGGGCAATTGATAGAATGTCAGATTGAGGCTATTCCCACCAAGTCCTACATCTTGGATTTAGACAAGGAGGACGAAGCCTTTATCAGGGCTATGCGTGAGGAAGGCCATCGTCGTTTAGCTCAGAAAAAAGTAGCTAATCTAGGTCGAGAACTAGATTTTGATGAGACCTGTCAATTGGTTTTACAGGCTGTTTGTCAGGAAACTCATAGCCAATTAACGCTTTTAAATACTGGACTTATCATGAAAACACTAGGTCCTCAAGTGACCATGGCAGACCTGCAAGAAGCCCTTCCTCATCAGATGCGGATGGCACGTCTAGTCGTGACAGGACAAGAACTCAAAGAAATCTGTCAGGAAGTTTTTACTAAGGCTGAACTCCTTAAAAATCAAGCTATTAAAGGTATGGGATTTAGAGGGAAGACATTTGGTGAAGTAATCACGGGGAATTTTGCTTACAAAAACGGTAATTTGTTGTATAATAGAAGGGTTGTAGATTCCAATGAGAAGTTTAGTTTGGTCCTTGTGGACCAGTACTACTTTGCTTCTTACTTCCCTACAATTAAGGAAAAGGAAGTTACTCTTCTTTTTCCAGATTTGTTAAGGGAACTTGTGGCCAAGTATTTAGGAAAAAATGGTGCCAATTGGGATAAGATATAGAGACATTATTACAGCATCAGGATAGAAAATAAGAGAGAGCAGAAAGGATGGCACATGCGTAAAGAAATCTTGCCAGAAATGTTTAATTATAATAAATATCCAGGGCCAGACTTTGTGTATGTGGCTGATCTTCTGAAATCAGATGCCTGTCAGTTTACAGTTCTTGAAAATCACAAGGATGCTTTAGAAGCTACCCGCTTTGGGCAACGTTTTTCTGAAATCATGCTCAAGTATGATTATATCGTTGGGGACTGGTCTAATGATCAGCTTCGCCTTAAGGGATTTTACGAGGATGAGCGCCCTAATACACGTAAGACGGATCGTATTAGTCGATTGTCAGAGTATTTGCGTGAATACTGTGCCTTTGGTTGTGCCTACTTTATTTTGAAAAATGAAGAGCCACAATTAATCGTCTTTGAAGAGGAGAATGAGCCTCGTCGCAAGCGCCGTCGTTCTAATAATCGTCGTAATTCTTCTCAGGAATCTAGAGATAGAGAGCGTAATGCTTCTCAAAAGAATAAGGGACAAAAAACCTCAGTTAAGCAAAAGCCAGATAAGTCCAAACGAAGAGATAGGGATCAAGAGGGTCCAAGCTTTGAGAAAATCAAGCGTCGTCCTAAGTTCAAATCTAAATCCGAGGACGGTGGCCGTGAGCGTAAGCCTAACTTCAAGAAGAGTCAGAAACAGGCTTCAAAATCTAAAGGTCAAAATTCCCCATCGAAGAAACAAGGTAAGCCTAAATCAGATAGTCAGCATTTTACAATCAGGAAAAAAGGAAATTAAACTATGTCAGAAGTAACAACACAAGCAAAACCAGAACGTCGTAAACGTCAGAAGTTAGAGGATATGGAAGGCTACAAGCCATCTATCTACGGCCTCACTCGTGAGGAGTTGATCGATTGGGCTATGGAACACGGTGAAAAGAAATTCCGTGCCACTCAAATCTGGGATTGGCTCTACAAGAAGCGTGTCCAGTCTTTCGAGGAAATGACCAACATTTCTAAGGATTTTATTGCTAAATTGAATGAGAATTTCTGCGTGAACCCATTGAAACAACGTATCGTTCAAGAATCTAAGGATGGTACCGTTAAATATCTTTTTGAATTGCCAGATGGTATGTTGATTGAGACGGTTTTGATGCGCCAACACTATGGTTTGTCTGTCTGTGTGACAACTCAGGTTGGATGTAACATCGGTTGTACTTTCTGTGCCAGTGGTTTGATTAAGAAACAACGTGACTTGACGGCTGGTGAGATTGTGGCGCAAATCATGTTGGTACAAAAATACTTTGATGACCGTGGCGACGGTGAACGTGTCAGCCACGTGGTTGTTATGGGTATCGGTGAGCCATTTGATAACTATGACAATGTGCTTCGCTTCTTGCGTACCATTAACAATGACAATGGTCTTGCCATTGGAGCGCGTCACATTACCGTATCAACATCTGGTTTGGCACCAAAAATTAAGGAATTTGCTAACGAAGGTGTTCAAGTTAACCTTGCCGTATCACTTCACGCGCCTAACAATGACCTTCGTTCAAGCATCATGCGTATCAACCGCTCGTTCCCACTTGAAAAACTCTTTGAAGCTATCGAGTATTACATCCAGACAACCAACCGTCGTGTAACTTTTGAGTATATCATGCTTAATGAGGTCAATGACCATCCTGAAAATGCACAAGAGTTGGCTGATTTGACTAAGAAAATCCGTAAGTTGTCATACATCAACTTGATTCCATATAACCCAGTATCAGAGCACGACCAATATAGCCGTTCAACGAAAGAACGTGTGGCTGCCTTCTACGATGTGCTCAAGAAAAATGGGGTTAACTGCGTGGTTCGTCAAGAGCACGGTACAGATATCGATGCTGCTTGTGGACAATTGCGTTCAAACACTATGAAACGCGACCGTCAAAAGGCAGTGGCAGAAGCTTCTGGTAAATCAGAAGGTAAGTAAGATGTTTCAGCTTAAGACTTGGGTAGATAAGGACGGAGAACTAACACCAAAAGGAAGAAAGGTAAGCCAAGTTTTGGTCTGTGCTTATCTCCTTTGTTTAGTGCTCCTATGTTGGACACCCCAGTACGGGCTAGTTGAAGGTGTTGAAACCCCTGGTATTCAACATTTTGGTCGTGTAGTGGTCCTATTAACCCCATTCAATAGTTTGACCAACTTTTATCAGCTGGATAGTCTTAAAGAGATTGTCTTTGTGCTTGGGCAAAATGTGACTAACATTTTCTTGCTGAGTCCGTTGATTTTAGGGCTTTTAGCCTTGTACCCAAGATTCAGGTCTTGGAAAAAGGTCCTTTTAGCGACCTTTGTCATGTCTTTGACGATTGAGGTTGGACAAGTCATTCTAGACCTTCTCATTGATGCTAATCGTGTCTTTGAGTTAGATGATTTATGGACCAATACTTTAGGAGGTTTGCTGGCATTAGCTGCCTACCGCCTCCTTGTGAAACTGATTCAAACGCATTTTAATGAGTAAAAAACCTGGGACACTTTGCGTCTCAGGTTTCACTTATTTTCTATCATACAAATACAACACATTCAAAAGAGGGAAAAATGAATAAATACTTTTGGAGAAATAATGAAACACTTAATGATGACAATAGTCACCGTATTGACACTAGGAGCAACAATGACAACGGTTAAAGCAGATACTTATCAAAGTGGCCGTGATGCCGATATTATGCGAGAAAGAGGGCAGGTTTGGAACTATTCTGAGGTTAAGAGAGAGCCTCAATTAGCTAACTACAACACCGATGGTCGCTATCTCAGTGAGGCAACTAACTTCGAATTGTACAATTTTGTCAGAGAGTATAAGACATCTGATGAAATCAGACGTATTTGGAACCCTAAGAAGGATGCGTCAGTCATTCATGACAAGGAGAGATACTCTATTGATGATGGGCACAAGGTCTATAATTTTGACTCCTTTGCTTATCAATTGCCAGAGTCTACTGATTTTGGGAAATTGACTTATATTGGACACTTTCAGTTAGAAGATGGGACGATTTACCGTTATTGGAAGTAAGCTTTCGTTAGATTTATAATCACCCATTTGTAGGGATAGGGGGAATAACTTGTTTTTTAAAGAATCAATCATTGCAAAACTTTGGTGGTTTTTCAAGTTAGAAAAACGCCATTATATTGTCGGGATATTGGCACTGAGTTTGGTTTCGGTTCTCAATCTGATTCCTCCTATGGTTATGGGGCGGGTCATTGATGCTATCACATCGGGCAAATTGACCAATCGGATTTTGCTTTTGAATCTCGTTTATTTGCTTTTGGCAGCTTTAGGAATGTACTATTTGCGCTATGTTTGGCGGATGTATATCTTGGCAACATCTTATCGCTTGGGACAAATTATGCGTTCACGCCTTTTTGAGCATTTTACCAAGATGTCACCTTCTTTTTACCAAAAATACCGAACTGGTGATCTCATGGCCCATGCCACTAATGATATCAACTCTTTAACCCGCTTGGCTGGTGGGGGAGTCATGTCAGCCGTGGATGCGTCTATCACAGCTTTAGTAACTTTAATCACCATGTTCTTCAGCATTTCCTGGCAGATGACACTGGTGGCTGTCTTACCCCTCCCCTTCATGGCTTTTGCGACCAGTCGTTTGGGACGTAAGACCCATAAAGCTTTTGGAGAATCCCAGGCAGCCTTTTCAGAACTTAATAATAAGGTCCAAGAATCGGTGTCAGGTATCAAGGTCACCAAGTCTTTTGGCTATCAGGAGGCTGAGCTCCAGTCCTTCCAAGAGACCAATAAGATGACTTTTGAAAAGAATATGCATACCATGAAGTATGACAGCCTTTTTGATCCTTTGGTCTTACTCTTTGTTGGCTCATCTTATGTTTTGACCCTCCTTGTCGGTGCCTTTATGATTCAGGCAGGTCAGATAACGGTCGGAAATTTGGTAACCTTTATTACCTATTTAGACATGCTGGTTTGGCCCCTAATGGCCATTGGCTTCCTTTTTAATATCACACAGAGGGGAAATGTGTCCTATCACCGTATTGAGACTCTTTTAGAGCAGGAATCAGATGTTCAAGATCCTGCGCATCCCCTCCCAAGTATCGAAAATGGTCGTTTAGAATATGCAATTGACCGCTTTGCTTTTGAGGATGAGGATACTTTGCGAGATATTCATTTCACCTTGGACAAGGGCCAAACCCTTGGTTTGGTTGGACAGACTGGCTCAGGAAAGACGGCTCTTGTCAAGTTGCTCTTGCGGGAGCACGATGTCAATCAAGGAGCCATCTATTTGAATGGACATGACATCCGAGACTATCGCCTATCAGACTTGCGTAGCTTGATGGGTTATGTTCCTCAAGATCAGTTTCTCTTTGCCAGTTCTATTTTAGACAATGTCCGCTTTGGTAATCCTGATCTTTCCATTGACAAGGTGGAAGAAGCGACTAAGTTGGCTCAAGTTTATGATGACATCAAGGATATGCCTGAAGGCTTTGAAACAATCATTGGTGAAAAGGGTGTCAGCCTATCAGGAGGTCAAAAACAACGTCTGGCCATGAGCCGGGCCATGATTTTGAATCCAGATATTTTGATTTTGGACGACTCCTTATCTGCGGTTGATGCCAAGACAGAATATGCCATTATTGATAATCTCAAGCATACTCGCAAGGACAAGACAACTATCATTACTGCCCACCGACTCAGTGCGGTGGTGCATGCTGACCTCATCCTAGTCATGCAAGATGGTCGTATCATTGAACGTGGGCGTCATGACGACTTACTAGCTCAAGGTGGTTGGTATGCCAAGACCTATGAGGCTCAACAGTTAGAAATGGAAGGAGGAGAAGCTCATGCCTAATCAAAACCAATGGTCTGTGTTTAAGCGTCTCTTGACTTATCTCAAGCCTTACAAGTTCTTGACCTTTCTAGCTTTGACCTTCCTCTTGTCCACAACGGTTATCAAGAGTATCATTCCCCTGGTGGCCTCTTATTTTATTGACCACTATCTTCATGATATGAATCAGGCGGCAAGTATGATTCTGATTGGCTACTATGGTCTCTACCTCTTGCAGACACTAGTCCAGTATCTGGGAAATCTCTTCTTTGCACGTGTGTCCTATAGCATTGTCAGAGATATTCGTCGAGATGCCTTTGCTAATATGGAAAAACTGGGTATGTCTTACTTTGACAAGACCCCAGCAGGTTCCATCGTTTCCCGCTTGACCAATGATACTGAGACCATTAGCGAGATGTTCTCAGGAATTCTGTCTAGCTTTATTTCGGCTATCTTTATCTTTGTTACCACCCTTTACACCATGATGATCTTGGACATTCGTCTGACCGGGCTTATTGTGCTCTTTCTTCCTCTGATTGTTCTTTTGGTTAATCTCTACCGCAAAAAATCAGTGGTCATCATTGAAAAGACCAGAGCCTTGCTTTCAGATATAAATGCCAAACTCTCAGAGAGTATCGAAGGGATTCGCATCATTCAGGCCTTTAACCAAGAGAAACGTCTCAAAAAAGAGTTTGATGCCATTAATGAGGAACACCTGGTTTACGCCAGCCGTTCCATGTCACTGGATTCTCTCTTTCTACGCCCAGCCATGAGTTTACTGAAGCTCCTGGGTTATGCTGTTCTCATGGCCTATTTTGGCTACCGAGGTATCTATCTGGGCATCACAGCAGGTACCATGTATGCCTTTATCCAGTACATTAATCGTCTCTTTGATCCCTTGATTGAAGTGACACAAAACTTCTCGACTCTACAAACCTCTATGGTCTCAGCAGGTCGGGTCTTTGCCTTGATTGACGAGCGTACCTATGAGCCTGAACAAAGAGACACAGATGCCAAGGTTACTGAGGGGAATATTCGTTTTGAAAATGTCTCCTTCTCTTATGATGGCAAGCACCAGATTTTGGATAATATTTCCTTCTCTGTCAATAAAGGTGAAACCATCGCCTTTGTGGGTTCTACAGGCTCTGGAAAATCCTCTATTATCAACGTGTTCATGCGATTCTATGAGTTCCAATCAGGACGAGTTCTCCTAGACGGTATGGATATTCGCGATTATAGTCAGGCAGAGCTGCGTAAGAACATTGGTCTTGTCCTTCAGGAACCTTTCCTCTATCATGGCACAATCAAATCTAATATTGCCATGTATCAAGATTTAACTGATGAAGAGATTAAAGCTGCTGCTCAGTTTGTCGATGCCAATCACTTTATTGATAAACTTCCTGAAGGCTATGATTCCCCAGTTTCCGAACGGGGTTCAAGTTTTTCAACCGGTCAACGCCAGCTTCTAGCCTTTGCTAGAACCGTTGCTAGCCAGCCTAAAATCTTGATTTTGGATGAAGCGACAGCCAATATTGATTCGGAGACAGAGGCTATTGTCCAAAACT
>DBFVHV010000058.1:0-4837 GCA_048524165.1 Streptococcus sp. | reverse complement strand
GAGCGCCCTAAAGTTGGTAAAATGGTCAACGAAGTTCGTGACGTTTTGACTGAAGCTTTTGACGAAGCAGCTAAAATAGTTGAAGCAGCTAAAATTCAAGCCCAACTTGACTCTGAAAGTCTTGACGTAACGCTTCCAGGTCGCCAAGTAAACCTTGGTAACCGTCATATTCTTAGCCAAACAGCTGAAGAAATCGAAGATATTTTCTTGGGGATGGGCTTCCAAATTGTTGATGGTTTTGAAGTTGAAACAGATTACTACAACTTTGAACGTATGAATTTGCCTAAGGATCACCCAGCACGTGACATGCAAGATACTTTCTACATTACCGAAGAAATCTTGCTTCGTACTCACACAAGTCCTGTCCAAGCTCGTACACTTGATAAACACGATTTTTCTAAAGGTCCTCTTAAGATGATCTCACCAGGACGTGTTTTCCGTCGTGATACAGATGATGCGACTCACAGTCACCAGTTCCACCAAATCGAAGGTTTGGTTGTTGGTAAGAACATTTCAATGGGTGATCTTAAAGGAACACTTGAAATGATTATTCAAAAAATGTTTGGTGCAGAGCGTCAAATCCGTTTGCGTCCTTCATATTTCCCATTCACAGAGCCTTCAGTTGAAGTTGATGTATCATGCTTCAAGTGTGGTGGTAAAGGATGTAACGTATGTAAGAAGACAGGTTGGATTGAGATCCTCGGTGCTGGTATGGTTCACCCACAAGTACTTGAGATGTCAGGTGTTGATTCTGAAGAATATTCAGGATTTGCCTTTGGTCTTGGTCAAGAACGTATTGCCATGCTCCGTTATGGAATAAACGATATTCGTGGTTTCTACCAAGGAGACGTTCGATTCTCAGAACAGTTTAAATAAGGTTTAGGAGGTTGTCATGACGGTTGTTATTCGAAAGGTTCTTCCCGAAGAGATTGAAGAATTAAAAGTTATCTCGGAAGATACTTTTAGGGAGACATTTGCTCATGACAATACTGAAGCCCAATTGCAAAGTTACTTTGATACTGCACTTTCTGAGGAAGTGCTCCTCGATGAGATTACTCATGAAGAATCGCGTTACTTTTTCATTCTGGTTGATGGTGAAAAGGCAGGTTTTCTAAAAACTAATGTCGGATCTGCCCAAACAGAGCAGCACTTAGACAATGCCTTTCAAATTCAGCGTATTTATATCAGTCAGGCCTTTCAAGGTATGGGCTTAGGTAAGCAATTATTTGAGTTTGCTTTACAAGAAGCTCGTGACCTGGGTTGCGATTGGGCTTGGTTAGGTGTTTGGGAAAGGAATTTCAAGGCACAGATTTTTTACGATAAATATGGCTTTGAAAAATTCGCAGAACACGATTTTCCGGTCGGTGATGGTAAAGTGGATCGCGATTGGTTGCTAAAATTGAAACTATAAACCTATTATGAAGTTGATAGAGAGGTTTTAAGAAGACGATAAAACGCATAAGTTTGTCTTCCTCATATATCAAATACAGATATTCCTAAATTACAGAAAGGATTTGAACCCGCCCTAAGAGTGGTTGAAGTTCTTCTTACATTTATCAGTTTAACTGATAGTTTTACAGAAAGGATTTGAATACGACCTCAAAGTTCGAGATTAGTTGTTTTTGAATCTTAATGTTTTGTTCCTAATTATACAGAAAGGATTTGAACCCGCCCTAAGCTCTGGGCAAAAAAGATAAAGCCATCTAGTTGCTAGTGCACCAACGATGCCTTTCCTATTTTTGCTGAGAGCTCTTAACGGGCTTGGTATCATAATTATGCTAGTTAGTTATAAATGGTTAAAAGAGTTGGTTGATGTGGATGTTACCACTGCTGAACTCGCTGAAAAAATGTCGACGACAGGTATTGAAGTGGAAGGTGTTGAGACACCTGCTGAAGGCTTGTCAAAATTGGTTGTTGGTCATGTCTTGTCATGTGAAGATGTGCCTGAAACACACTTGCACTTATGTCAAGTAGATACAGGAGATGCTGAAGGTCCACGTCAAATTGTGTGTGGCGCTCCAAATGTCACTGCTGGAATCAAGGTCATTGTTGCCATTCCTGGTGCCCGAATTGCAGATAATTATAAGATCAAAAAAGGTAAGATTCGTGGTATGGAGTCTCTCGGTATGATCTGTTCTTTGGCAGAACTTGGACTTTCAGATAGTATTATTCCTAAAGAATTTGCAGATGGTATCCAAATTTTGCCAGAGGATGCTGTTCCTGGAGATAGCATTTTCCCATACCTCGACCTTGATGACGAAATCATCGAATTGTCAATCACACCTAACCGTGCCGATGCCCTTTCTATGCGTGGTGTGGCTCATGAAGTTGCTGCAATCTATGGCAAATCTGTTCATTTCCCAGAAAAAACAGTTGTTGAAGACAGCAAACCAGCCTCTGATAAGATTTCAGTAGCTATTGAAAGTGATAAAGTGGCTACTTATGCTAGCCGTGTGGTTGAGAATGTCACAGTTCAACCAAGTCCACAATGGTTGCAAAACCTTCTCATGAATGCTGGTATTCGTCCAATTAACAACGTGGTAGATGTTACAAACTATGTTCTTCTATACTTTGGACAACCAATGCATGCCTTCGATTTGGACAAGTTTGAAGATTCACACATTGTTGCTCGTGATGCACGCGAGGGTGAAAAACTAGTTACTCTTGATGGTGAAGAACGTGATTTGACTGCTGAAGATATTGTTATTACAGTTGCTGACAAACCTGTTGCACTTGGTGGTGTCATGGGTGGTGCATCAACTGAGATTGATGAGAATTCTAAAAATGTTGTTCTTGAAGCTGCTGTTTTTGATGGCAAATCAATTCGTAAGACGAGCAGCCGTCTCAACCTTCGTTCTGAATCGTCATCACGTTTTGAGAAAGGTATCAATAACGATACTGTCCTTGAAGCTCTTGATTTTGCAGCAGCAATGTTGCAAGAATTGGCAAATGGAACGGTACTTTCAGGCCGTGTTCAAGCAGGTTCAGTCGACACAGAACCAGTCCAAGTTTCTACAAGCCTTAACTATGTGAATGTCCGTCTAGGAACAGAATTGACTTTTGCAGATATTGAAGATGTCTTTGCAAAACTTGGTTTCGGTTTGACAGGTGATGCTGATAAATTCACTGTATCTGTACCACGTCGTCGTTGGGATATCAGTATCCAAGCAGACTTGGTAGAGGAAATTGCACGTATCTATGGCTATGATAAATTACCTACGACCCTTCCAGAAGCAGCAGGAACAGCTGGTGAGTTGACTGAAACACAAGCACTTCGCCGTAAGGTTCGTACCATTGCTGAAGGTGCTGGATTGACTGAGATTATTTCATACGCTTTGACAACACCTGAAAAAGCCGTAGAATTTGCAGTGACACCAAGTAACTTGACTGAGTTGATGTGGCCAATGACTGTTGATCGCTCAGCCCTCCGTCAGAACATGGTTTCTGGAATGCTTGATACCGTTGCTTACAATGTCAACCGTAAGAATAGCAACGTAGCTATCTACGAAATCGGTAAGGTCTTTGAACAAACCGGTAATCCAAAAGAGAACTTGCCAAATGAAATCAATACCTTTGCCTTCGCAATTTCTGGTCTTGTAGCGGAAAAAGATTTCCAAACCAAAGCAACGCCAGTTGATTTCTTCTATGCTAAAGGTATTGTTGAAGCTCTCTTCGATAAACTTGAAGTTTCAGTTGACTATGTAGCGACAAAAGACCTCGCAAGCATGCACCCAGGCCGTACAGCTGCTATTGTGCTTGATGGTCAAACGATTGGATTCCTTGGTCAAGTTCACCCACAAACAGCTAAAAACTACGGTATTCCAGAAACTTATGTGGCTGAAATTAACCTTAGTGCTGTCGAAGATGCCTTGCAACCAGCTCAACCATTTGTTGAAATCACAAAATTCCCTGCAGTATCACGTGATATCGCCCTTCTTCTTAAGGCTGACATCACCCATCAAGAAGTACTTGATGCGATTAACTCAGCAGGTGTAAAACGCTTAGTTGCTGTTAAACTCTTTGACGTTTATGCAGGTGAAAAACTTGGTGCTGGTATGAAATCAATGGCCTATAGCCTCACCTTCCAAAATCCAAATGACAACCTCACAGACGAAGAAGTTGCCAAATACATGGAAAAAATTACTAAAGCTCTCACTGAAAAGGTCGAAGCAGAAGTACGTTAATAGTTAAAAATCCATCTGATAAGATGGATTTTTAAGACAGTAGATATAAGGCTAAAAGGAGATAACTTGTTTTTAGAGTTCTTTGACGGAGTATGGGGACATTACACCTTTGAATCTGATAAAGTCAATATACTTATTGATGGCTTACCCAGTTTTGCTTATCCTTTGGGTCAACTGGTATTTTTAATACTAGTCTATAGGTTACTCGCTCATCAATATATTAAGAGGTTTCTAACCTTGACACCTCAGGATTTATGGAATTGGCATAAAGAAACGTTTCGTAAAAGTAAATTATCTTTAATTGTCCTACCCATAGTTTATCTCTTTGTTTTAGGAATGACCTATCTTTTTGTTGAGGATGTTTTGGCTACCGTCACTATTTATAAAGATTATAGAGGACCTATAGCTAAAACTATTGATGGTCAAGTTGGCAAAATAGAGATTAGTTCTTTTGGGTCAAAATCGAGTAGTGCTAGGATTAATGCAGTCTTTATTGATTCTGACGGACAGGTTTATGACATTCATTTGATAAACGGTGACAAGAGAATTGCTAATCATATTCGACATAATCAGTCAATGTCCTATCCCGCAACTTTATCCTTTGATAAACATGGCAAGCCACTATACATTTCTAAATTCTGGGAATAAGCAGT
>DBFVHV010000057.1:0-2468 GCA_048524165.1 Streptococcus sp. | reverse complement strand
GCTTTTGATTTATATAGATGTTGATAATGTTAAAAGTAAGTTTATACCAATCAGTTTAGGTTTTAAAAAGGAAAGCGAAATCTCCCAATTCGAGTTCTATAATGGATCCTATCATGATTTTGAAATTTATGGACTAAATGTGAACGAAGGAAATATAGCAAATGATTAAAGTGAATTTTTTTTACAAATAAATAATAATCAGAGAGTTTTGATTTTACCCCATTATCTAGGTATGATGTAAGAGTTAGTACTGAACGGCAGAAAAGGAAAAATTTTTCTGACCCCATATCATTGCTTATTGCTCTATTTTTGTAATTAAGATATAAAAAATCCCCACCAGAAAGAAATTCTGGTGGGGTATTTGGTGGGGAACCAAATATAAGTAATTAGATTTTAGCGTTTTAAAACAATTCAAAATGCTGTTAAATCAATCAAGTCACTTTAAATTAGGTTTATATTTTATTCCCACTCAACAGTTGCAGGTGGTTTACTTGTAATATCGTAGACGATACGGTTAACGTGGTCAACTTCGTTAACGATTCGAACAGAAATCTTTTGGAGAACTTCCCATGGAAGTTTTGCAAAGTCAGCTGTCATACCGTCAATTGAAGTGATAGCACGGATAGCGATGGTATAGTCGTAAGTACGCCCGTCACCCATAACACCGACAGAGCGAACGCCTGTGTTAACTGTAAAATATTGCCATACATCACGGTCAAGACCAGCTTTAGCAATTTCTTCACGAAGAATAGCGTCAGACTCACGAACGGTTTTAAGTTTTTCTTCGGTGATTTCACCCATAACACGGATGGCAAGTCCTGGTCCTGGGAACGGTTGGCGCCAAACGACTTCGTCAGGCATTCCCATTTCAGTACCAAGAGCACGCACCTCATCTTTAAAGAGAGTGTTAAGTGGTTCAATCAATTCGAACTGCATGTCTTCTGGGAGACCACCAACGTTGTGGTGAGATTTGATTGTTTGAGCTGTTTCGGTACCTGATTCAATAATATCAGTGTAGAGTGTCCCTTGAGCTAGGAAGTCAACGCCTTTAAGTTTGCTTGCTTCGTCATCAAAAACGTAAACGAACTCGTTACCGATGATTTTACGTTTTTTCTCAGGGTCATCAACACCAGCCAAGAGGTCAAGGAAGCGTTTAGAAGCATCAACACGAATAATGTTAAGGCCAAACTTACCTCCAAGCATTTCCATAACTTGGTCGCCTTCACCTTTACGGAGAAGACCGTGGTCAACGAAGATACATGTCAATTGATCTCCGATAGCTTTTTGCAAGAGCACACCAACAACAGATGAATCAACTCCACCTGATAGTCCAAGAAGGACTTTACGGTCGCCAACTGTTTCACGGATTTGTGCAATTTGCATATCTACGAAGTTAGCCATTGACCAGTCACCTTTGGCACCACAGATACCAAAAGCGAAGTTTTTCAAAATGTCGTTACCATATACAGAGTGACGAACTTCTGGGTGGAATTGGATACCATAGAAGTTTTTCTCAGTATCTTCCATCGCAGCGAATGGGCAATCCACTGAGTCACCAACAAGATGGAAACCTTCTGGAATTTCTGTAACTGCATCACCGTGGCTCATCAGAACGACTTGTTCTTCAGGAGTTCCAGCAAAGAGCTCTGATTGGGCACGAAGGCGAAGTGTTGATTGGCCATACTCACGGTTACCTGCTTCACCAGCAGGAACAACTTTACCACCGAGTTTGTGGGTCAAAAGTTGCATTCCGTAACAGATACCAAGAATTGGGATACCAAGCTCGAAAATTTCTTCGTCAATACCAAATGCATCTTCGGCATAAACAGAGTTAGGACCACCTGAAAGTACGATACCGATAGGATCGATGGCACGGACTTCATCAGCGGTAATTTTATGGCTCTTCAATTCAGAGAAAACGCCAAATTCACGAATACGACGTGCAATCAGCTGATTGTATTGGCTACCATAGTCTAGAACAATGATTTTCTGCACATCATTCAAAGTAGAAATGTCAGTCATTATTACCCTTTCTTTTTACGTCACACATGGACTCTTTCTTATGCCATCATTGTATCACAAATTTATGGACTTAGCACCTAGATTTATACGAGAAACTGTAAGTCTCTTACTCATCTTTACAATTCTGTCACTTTTTTTGTAAAATAGGGATAAAGAAGGGGGTATTAGATGCTACCAGCGTATATTCGCATACATGATAAGATTAAGGAAGATGTTGACGATGGTACTTGGAAAATCGGGCAACGTCTCCCTAGCGAGCGAGATCTTTGCGAGACTTTTGATGTGAGTCGGATGACTGTGCGCCAGGCGATAACACTTTTAGTGGATGAGGGGATTTTAGAACGAAAACCAGGCAGTGGAACCTTTGTGGCTAGCAGTCGAGTTAAGGAAAAGATGCGTGGAACTACGAGTTTTACTGAGATTGTCAAATCCCAAGGCAAGAAGCC
>DBFVHV010000056.1:0-5872 GCA_048524165.1 Streptococcus sp. | reverse complement strand
AATCCGCTCAACCAATGCCTTTTTCTGAAAACCTGTAATGACACGGATCTGAAAACGCGGATCCTCTAGCAAGGGCTTCACCAGAGTCAAGGTTGGAAATAAATGGCCACTAAAGGGAACGCTAATCACATCGATTTTTATCACTTTGTCTAATCCAGTCATAGATGATTCCTTTCACATCTTCTCTGTATTCATAGCTATAATGATCCGTATCCACTTGAATATCCGCTGAGTGGCGATCCAAAATACGTGAATAAGGATCTTTCCTTCCTTTGATGACCAGTAGTTCGAGATCTTTTTGACTTAAGAGAAGCTGGGAAACAGGACCAAGCGCTATCACGCGCAATCTTGGAAGGGTGACCTGATTTCCTAAACTTCTGAGCCACTGGGTCAGCATATTGACCCCTGAACTCTTACAAACAAGAACTACTTCCTGCGCTTCCAACAAGGGAGACAAGTGCTCCTGTAACAACTTTAGGAAACGCGGGTTCAATATCGTATGCCAATAGTAGATGATATTGGACGCAGCAGCCGACAAGAGGGATACCTGAGGAAACTCTATGTGTTCAAAATCTTGATTGAAGGGGAAATTACTGGCTACTACTGAGTAACCAGATGGACAAATAGCATGGAGGAGATCTAGTTGTCCAGCTGTCAACCCAGCACAAGTGATATCACTGCTTCCACTAAGAAAGAGGACCAAGCGATTAGAGTCTAGCATGGTCTGATCAAGAGACAAAGCAGACAAACGGTCTAGATAGGACTTTATCTTACTCATAACGAATCCTTCCATCCGTCACACGAATCTTACGCCCCCGCCAATTAATCACAGGAGGAGTCATTAGAACATAGACAAAGAGCCAAGGAAGTAGGAGATCATTCAACACTTCGTAGGTGACTTCATCCAAGTGTAGGTGATTGGATAAGATACTTTGTCGATAGAGGAGCATCCAAACTGCCTTGAATAGTAGTAAGCCCAAGGCTAGAAGAAGATAAGGCCAACCTAAAATAAGACTTAAGATCAAACCTGGAAGAGGTAGAAAGCTCGGTAAACCTATGAGGCAAAAGACCTTCCAGTCTAGGTGTTCTTTGAGATAGATAGAGCTAAAGAGAAGCCACCGCTTCATCTGGAGCAGGTATTGCTTAGCGTTTTTGATAGTGGTTCGAACATTACAGGTAACCCGCGTTTGGATAATGGATACTCCTTTACTCCTTAAAAAATCGGCCACAGCTAAATCATCACATAGATAATCCTTAATCGCTCTGAAGAGCCCCTGATCTTTTGCAAGTTTTACCGGTAGGATATAAAACATCCCGTTGATGGAGTGATTTGCCCCAACTTCTGCCATGGTAAAATAGGTAATAAAGGAATTGCCATTAACAAATGCTGCAACCAACTTGGACCAGAAATTACTTCTTTCTTGGTTATAGGGAATACCTGTCAGAATGACCTCTTGACCCAGATAGGCATTCAGCTCACCCATTTTAGAAAAATCAATCACACTATCATCGTCCAAAACAATTAGATAAGGCCGGGTCAACTCCTCTACAACTTGCTCAATCTTATAACTCTTTGGATTAATCCCCTGAGGGACGTCTTCAATAAGAAAGATTCGGATACGTTGGGCAAATGACTCATCTTGGCAAATCTGATCTGCTGCTCGCTGGGCTTCTGTATCAGACTGGTCGATCAACCAGTAGAACTCCACTGATTCTGTTTGCTGGAGATTAGCCCGCAAATCATTCGCTAAACGAGGATCCCCAGAGAGGATGGGTTGGACCACTGTAAAAAGCTCTTCTGGGAAGTCCGCAATATGAGACTGGCCTTTTTTATAATAAATGAAGGACAGTAACCAACGGATGAGAAATAAGAGAAGATAAGCAACGCCTAAAAATATAACTAACAATTTCATCTATTAAGTCCCTTTCGTAAATACCTTTCAAGGAGACGAATGATCCATCTTTGGGGAAGCAAGCGACCTAGGCATACTAGCAAGCGATAGCGAAGGCCAATAACAGCATAGGAAGTACCCCTTTCTATAAATCGGATCAACTGCTGAGCGACTTTCTCAGGCTTCATCTGCAAGTGACTGCTTCCAAATGCTTCTACTAGTTTAGGAGGAAAAATAGCTGTTTGGACTGGTCCAAGAATATATAGGCCTAGCTGGACCGAGGAATCTGATTGACTTAGTTCCTCCTGAAGAGCAAGAGTGTAGGTCTGCAAGGCAGCCTTACTGGCACTGTATGCTGCTAAATAGGGATGGGGAAAAAGAGCTGCCAGTGAGGAAAGTTGGACTAGACGGATTTTCTGATTTTTCTGCACTAGCAATTTCATTAGCTGGACTGGAGCATGGTAGTTCACCTGCCAGAGCTCATGTTCCTTTTCTGTGGCTAGATGGCTACCTAGGGAAAAATAGGCTACCCCTGCGCAATTGACGAGAAGATCTGCATCTAGGTTCTCTACAAAAGCTTCTAGAGCCATTTGATCTAGCATATCTAATGTTACGATTGACAGCTGTGCCTTGCTCCCAGCTAATTCATTTTGCAGTTGGACTAATTTGTCTGGATTTCGGCCTATTAGAACCAGAAAATCAAGATGTTTTGCCAGTTCAGTTGCTAGGTGACGTCCAATTCCTCCTGTAGCTCCCAAAATAATTGCCTTACTAAATGAGTCTGTTGTTTGCATAACTCTAGTTTATCAGATTTTACTGAGACAGAAAACTACCTCTCAATTCCTTTGGAAAGAATATTTGTTATGATGGAAGTAAATTAGGGGATTCTTGATAAAAAATATTAAAAAGTTTTGTGATAAAGTATTTACGGCAAGCTTCGATTGATTAATGGATGAAAAATCTTACTGAAGAAGTGTATCTATTCAGAGAAAATGAGTTTAGCTAGTATTTTTTTTTGAGTAGTTCTTTCAAAAAAAATTTGCTATGCTAGTGTTATGGGGAAACTAAAAATTGACGTGGTCATCGTTCCATTAAGTGGGCACCTTTATCCAACCATGAATCTGCTAATACCTTTATTAAAAAATCCTCGCTATGATATTCGTTTATTCACAGGACAACAGAAACGTGCAGTAGCTGAGGCAGCAGGCTTTAAGGTTGTTACTATACTTGAAGGTCATGAAGCGGACTTTGAAAGGGTGGCTAATAATAAGGAGCAATTGGGGCTTTTTTCTGCTTATCGTCAGCTATCAGCTAGTCTTGATATTATTAATCTTGTTTCCGATCAATTAGTAGCGGAATGGGAAGTAAACCGACCTGATTTAGTCATTGCCGATTATGTCAGCTTGTCGGGTGGACTTGTTGCAGAGCAAATGGGTATTCCGTGGATAACGACAATGGCTACACAATTTGCTATTGAAACGACGGATGGTCCTCCTTGTTTCTTCGGAGGAATGGGAAGTCCGAAGAATCGAAATCAATTGATACAACAATGGCTAGGCAGAAAACTGACTCGTTTCTTGAAGTATTCCGCCACTTTTTTATTACGAAATCGTTTAAAGCGTTATGATTTTAAGATGTACGACCATAATGGACGAGAGAGTATCTATTCACCGCATTCTATTTTAGGAATAGGAATGAAAGAGTTGGAGATAAAGAAAGGGTTCCCAGAACATTACGACTGGGTGGGTCCTACTGGAGGTTCAGTGGAGCGATGTGAGGATTATCCTCTTGATTTGTCGCCATTTGCAAATCGTAAAATTGTCTTTGTGACTTGTGGTACTCAATTGGACTGGGCAAAGAATAATTTGATTTACCAAACGAAGCTGTTAGCTAAGTCTCATCCAGAGTGCCAGTTTTTTGTAACTTTAGGTCTTGGTGGGCAAGAATTCCAATGCCAAAAATTAATGGAAAATGTTTCCGTGGTTTCTTATCTTCCCTACAATGAATACATTCCCCAGATGGATTATGTCATTCACCACGGTGGTTCAGGCATTTTTTCCAATGTATTATAAATAAAAAGCCAGCTTTAATACTGCCACATGATTATGACCAGTATGACTATGCTATTCGTGGACTTGAGGCAGGTGTGGCTTTGACTGCCAAAAGAGAGGATGACAAGGCAATTGGGCAAGCTTTTGAGGCATTGTTGGCTAAGAAAGATTGGTCAGAGCTAAAGGCTTTAAGCCATGCTGCCAAGTCATACCACCCTACCGAAGTAGTGGAGGGTGAAATTGCTCGCCTGTTGGCAGACAAGGAGAAAAAACAATGAAGAAAGTTTTAGTGACGGGTGCTACAGGTTTTTTAGGCAAATATGTCGTGGAAGAACTGGTTGAGCACGGTTATCAAGTCCGAGCTTTTGGTCGTAATCGTACAATTGGCCAGTCTCTGGTAAATGCCTCTGTGACTTTCATTCAAGGAGATTTGACAAACCAAGAGGATTTGACTATGGCTTGTCAGGGAATGGACATGGTCGTTCATGCCGGTGCTTTGTCAACGGTCTGGGGGCCTTGGGAAGACTTTTACCGAACGAATGTATTAGGAACTAAATATGTCCTTGAGGCTTGCCGTGAGGCTAATATCGAGCGCTTGGTATATGTGTCGTCTCCAAGTATCTATGCAGCGCCTAGAGACCAGCTTGGCATCAAAGAAAGCGATGCTCCTCAGGAAAATAGGCTTAACAATTACATTCGAAGTAAATTGGCATCAGAAAAACTATTTGAAGATTATCCTGATGTGTCTAGTGTCATATTGCGACCTCGAGGACTTTTTGGGATTGGAGACACCAGCATTTTGCCACGTGTTCTTAATCTTAGCCAGAAGATTGGTATTCCTTTGATTGGTGATGGTCGCCAACTGATGGATATGACCTGTGTGGAAAATGTTGCTTTGGCTATCCGTCTGGCTTTGGAAACTCCTCAAGCAGCTGGAGAGGTTTATAATATTACCAATGGGGAACCCAGAGCATTTAGGAACTTGATTGAAGAAACCTTGAGAGGTTTGGGATATCCCATCCGTTATCGCAAAATCCCAGCCCCACTTGTATCTGCTATTTCAAGTAGTTTGGAGTTTATTTATAAGAGCCTAAAGCTCAAAGGCGAGCCAGCCCTAACACGCTATACCTATTATTTGCTGCGCTATAGTCAGACTTTGGATATTAGCAAGGCAGAGCGTGACTTAGGATATAGGCCTAAAATAACGATTTCAGAAGGGATTGAACAATATGTCCAAGATTATCGAAAGCATTGATTATTTTCCTGCGGGATATTGTACTAGCTATACTGGTCTTTTGTTCAAGAAAGTCAGGAATAAAAAGATGACCTTTCCAGCCGGTGTCTTTCTAATCAAACACAGAGATAAAGGCTATCTGCTTTATGATACAGGTTATCACTACAATATTAAGACCAAGCTTCGCTATGGATTGTATCGTTTGGGAACGCCGGTGCAGATGACAGAGAAGGATCAGATTTCAAACTTGTTGAAGGCGAAGGGGATTAGGCCTGAGGACATTACTTATGTTATGCTTTCCCATCTGCATCCTGATCATTTGGGAGGGGCTGGCTTCTTTCCTAATGCGAGCTTCCTTCTGACTCGGGAGGTTTATGAGGTTTATCAGAAGCCTAAGTTGAAGGATTTGATCTTTAAGGAATTTTTGCCAACGTCTTTTGAGAAACAGGTAACGGTAATAAAGGCTGATCAGCAAAACTCAACTTTTCCCTATCGTCCGACCTATGATTTATTTGGAGACGGCAGTATCTTGGTAGCCTCTGTTGATGGCCACGCCAAGGGGCAGGCTTGTCTCTATATTCCAGATTATAATATTTTTATCGCAGCGGACTTGTGCTGGGGTGTAGATTTGCTTCCTTATACTAAACAAATGCACCTCATTCCGTCCTTGGTTCAGGATAATATGGCGGATTATA
>DBFVHV010000055.1:0-8139 GCA_048524165.1 Streptococcus sp. | reverse complement strand
AAGATTTAAACAGCAAATAAATCAGATTAATCGATTTAAAACATCAGCATCATCGTAGCGGGAGCTAGCGGTATTTTTAATCGTGTAGGGCAAACAACAGATTCAAAACAGCAGAATCGGTAGAGACTACTTCTCTAAATGGAGAGGAAAATAAAGCAGTACCTGCAAATAGATCTATCAGAAGGTGGACTAAACCTTTTCTTGATAGATGGTATGTTTTGAGAGTGGCTATTTTAGCCAATACTCTTCTAGGGAATAGTATCTTGTAAGTAGGATGACTGCTTGCTATACAGAGCTTGAGGGAAAGCTTTTTAGATTGACTGACTATCAATCACAAGATGCTCTTTGCTAGAAACCATTTTGGACCAACACGGTTTTGCGTTTGTTGGTATTGAACTGCACCTAGGGAAATGGTGGTTCAATGTTAGTAAATAAGGATCTTGGATGGTAAGCATCCAAATCTAAAAATTGTTTTATCTTGTTATTGACTAAAGGGATTAAGTTCTTAATGAGATTCAGGAACAAAAAGGTAAGAAGCATATTGGGATGGTGTTTCAGAGACGGAATTTGACTAGATGTTTGTGAGAGCATCTGTCTATGCTACATTGACTATTTTTAAAGGTCGTGTGGAATAGAAACTGTTTTCAAAGTCCCGGTTTCAGGGTAAATGGGGGGATTTTCCTCTAGAAATCGAGAGTTTTGAAAAGAGATCAAATGGACTGAGCGGCACTTGTATCCCAAGGTAAGCAATACACCTATAAACCTAAGTTTCCATACAGCAGGGAGCAAGTTTCAGTTTGAATGGGGGCGCATCTAGAGTATTCTAGATGCTTTTTTATTTTGTGAATTCTTTTGCGAATAAGTAAGAGAGTGCATGAAGGAGGGTGTCGTGTTAATTGCAAAAAATCCGGAAGGGAAATTGGTTTCAGCTCTTGAAACTGAGTTAAATCGCGAGGAAACTTATCGTTGTCCAGGCTGTCAAGGTAGAGTCCTATTGCGGCAGGGACAGGTAATGTGTCCTCATTTTGCTCATAAGTCTTTGAATGATTGTCAGTTCTTCTCGGAAAATGAATCAGCCCAACATCTATCCCTTAAGTCGGTATTATATAGGTCCTTGGTTAATCATGGTGAAAGAGTTTGTATTGAAAAGGTTTTGCCTGAGTTAGGCCAGATTGCAGATTTATTTGTTGGCGATTCTTTAGCCCTGGAAGTCCAGTGTTCTCGTTTATCACAGAAACGTTTAAGAGAACGCACACGCGCCTATCAGCAAGTAGGTTACGAAGTTCGTTGGCTTTTGGGTGAAGACCTATGGTTGGAGCGGCGTTTAACGGATCTACAGAGGGATTTTCTCTATTTTACTGTTAAAATAGGGTTTCACCTTTGGGAACTTGATTGGAAGAGAGAAGAGATTAGACTGAAGTATCTTATCTATGAAGATATTTTTGGGAGGGTTTATTACTTAACTAAGACTTGGTCTTTAACAGAGAATCCCATGACGGTTTTACGTTTTCCCTATCAAGCAGAGAGGGTGGAGACTTATCAAGTGACTCAGCGAAAGAAAGTCTCACATGTGATCCAACGGGAATTAATGGGGAAAAATCCAAGATGGATGAGACGGCAGGAGGCGGCTTATCTTAAGGGGATGAATTTGTTAAGTCTGTCTGATCAGGATTTTTTCCCACAAGTGAGATTTCCTGAATCTAAGAAAGGATTTGTCCAAATTAGACTATCTATTGATGGTTTTGAGAGGCTTTTCATGCAATATTATCGAAAAAGGCATTTTTCTTATCGCCAAACTCTCTACCCTCCCACCTTTTATGCTAAAATAGTAAATAATAGACACAATTAAGGAGAATATTATGTCAGACAATCGTACTCATTTAGAAGAAAAATATACCTGGGATTTGACCACCATTTTTGCCACAGACGCTGATTGGGAGACTGAATATGAAAGCACTGTTCAGGATTTGAAGAAGGCTAGTGCTTATGCAGGTCATCTTTTGGATTCTGCTAAGAATTTGCTTGAGGCAACAGAACTTTATATGAGCCTTATGCGTCGTTTGGAGAAAATCTATGTGTACGCGTCAATGAAAAATGATCAAGACACAACTGTAGGTCTTTACCAAGAGTATCAAGCCAAAGCCTCAAACCTTTACTCTCAGTTGAGTGAAGCCTTCGCTTACTTTGAGCCTGAATTTATGGCTTTGGATGCTGAAAAATTAGCATCCTTCAAAGAACAAGAGCCAGGTCTTGAACTTTATGATCACTATTTCGAACGTCTTTTGGCAAACAAGGACCACGTTCTTTCTCAAGAAGCAGAAGAGCTCTTGGCAGCGGCTGGTGATATTTTCAACGGTCCAACGGATACCTTCAACGTCTTGGATAATGCTGATATCCTCTTCCCATGGGTATCGGATGGTCAAGGGGATGTGATTGAGTTGACTCATGGTAACTTTATCACCCTCATGGAATCTAAGGACCGCGAAGTTCGTAAGGGAGCCTATGAAGCGATGTATGGAACTTATGAGCAGTTCCAACATACCTATGCACAAACACTCCAAGGCGTCGTCAAGGTTCACAATTACCAGGCTAAAGTTCGTCACTATGATTCGGCACGTCATGCAGCACTTGCGGCTAACTTTATTCCAGAAAGTGTTTACGACTCACTTTTAGAATCAGTGAATAAGCATTTGCCACTTTTGCACCGTTACCTTGAGTTGCGTAAGAAGGTCTTGGGACTTGATGAGCTTAAGATGTATGATGTTTATACACCACTTTCTGAGACAGAAACTGCTCTTACTTATGAAGAATCCCTCAAGAAAGCAGAAGAAGTCTTGGCCATCTTTGGTGAAGAGTATAGTGAAGGAGTTCATGCAGCCTTTACGGAACGTTGGATTGATGTTCACCCTAACAAAGGGAAACGCTCAGGTGCCTACTCAGGTGGTGCCTATGATACCAATGCTTTCATGCTTTTGAACTGGCAAGACACTTTGGACAATCTCTTTACCTTGGTTCACGAGACGGGGCATAGCTTGCACTCAACCTTCACACGTAAAACCCAACCATATGTTTACGGAGATTACCCAATCTTCTTGGCTGAAATTGCGTCTACAACTAATGAAAATATCTTGACAGAAACACTTCTTAAAGAAGTTAAAGATGACAAGACACGTTTTGCTATCCTTAATCACTATTTAGATGGTTTTAAGGGAACTGTTTTCCGTCAAACGCAATTTGCCGAGTTTGAGCATGCTATTCACGAAGCGGATGCATCAGGTCAAATTTTGACGGCAGACTTCATGAACAAGCTTTATGCAGACCTCAACGAGAAATACTACAATCTTAAAGCTGAAGATAACTACGAAATTCAGTTTGAGTGGGAGCGTATTCCGCATTTCTACATGAATTACTATGTTTACCAATATGCTACAGGATTTGCAGCAGCAAGCTACTTGGCTGAAAAAATCGTTCATGGTACTGAAGAAGATAAGGAAGCTTACCTTACCTATCTTAAGGCTGGAAGCTCAGACTATCCCTTGGAAGTCATCAAGAAAGCTGGTGTTGATATGACCAACACTGACTACTTGGATGCAGCTTTCAAAGTCTTTGAAGACCGCTTAGTTGAATTGGAAGCCTTAGTTGAAAAAGGTATTCATCTTTCTTAAAAAGAAGTCATTAGATTATATGAGAGAATCATTCTGGAAAAGAGTGGTTCTTTTTATGTCTAAAAACGAACGTTTACAGTGTAAAAGTCTTGATTGATACGGAAATTACTAATGAGTATATTTATAGCCTCTTGTTTATATTCATGATAGACTAAAAACCTAACGTTTTATAATTGATAAGTGAACAATGTTCAGAAATAGAAAGTAGGTTTTTGTGAAAACAACCAATCGTTATCTTGTAGCAACGTGTGGTGTCTTACTCCATCTCATGTTGGGGTCTACCTATGCTTGGAGTATCTATCGTAATCCTATTATGGCCCAGACTGGCTGGGATCAATCTTCAGTTTCTTTTGCCTTTTCATTGGCCATCTTTTGTCTTGGTCTTTCTGCAGCCTTCATGGGACGTTTGGTTGAAAAATTTGGTCCTAGAGTGACTGGAAGTATGTCGGCTGTTCTCTATGCCGGAGGTAACATTCTAACAGGAGTTGCCATTGCTCAGGGAGAGCTGTGGATACTTTATCTTGGTTACGGTATTCTTGGTGGTCTAGGACTGGGTGTGGGGTATATTACGCCTGTTTCAACCATCATTAAGTGGTTTCCTGACAAGCGCGGGCTTGCGACTGGTCTTGCCATTATGGGCTTTGGCTTTGCATCGCTCTTGACCAGCCCTATTGCCCAATATCTGATTCAGGTACGTGGTGTTGAGCAGACCTTTTATATCTTGGGAGTTGTTTATTTTATTGTGATGCTTTTTGTCTCACAATTCATTAAACGACCAAGTGTAGAGGAAGCACAACTGTTGGCTGACAAGAGTCCAAACCGTCAGGCTGCTGATTTGAGCAAAGGGGTTACGGCTAATGAAGCTCTGAAATCGTCAACTTTCTACTGGTTATGGCTTATCTTGTTTATCAATATTTCATGTGGCTTAGCCCTTGTCTCTGCTATTTCTCCAATGGCTCAGGATATGGTTGGGATGTCAGCGGAATCAGCAGCAGTTGTTGTCGGTGTTATGGGAATCTTTAATGGTTTTGGTCGCCTTCTGTGGGCAGGCTTGTCGGATTATATTGGGCGTCCGAAGACCTTTATCCTCCTCTTTGTGATTAATATCGTTATGGCTATCCTCCTAATTGTCCTGCAAGTTCCACTTGTCTTTGTGGTTGCGATGGCTGTTCTGATGACTTGCTACGGGGCAGGATTCTCCTTGATTCCTCCCTACCTTAGCGATATCTTCGGGGCAAAGGAATTGGCTACCCTTCGTGGTTATATTCTGACTGCCTGGGCTATGGCAGCCTTGGTGGGACCAATGCTCCTGTCGGTAACCTATGAATTGACAAAATCTTACCAGATGACCTTGCTTGTTTTCATTGCTCTTTACGTGGTAGCTTTAGTTATTGCTTACCTCTTGAAAAAGAAGGTTATTCGTCAAGTAGTCTAATGATGAGGATTTGAGTTATAGATAAGAAAAATCTCTAGCACTCGCTAGGGATTTTTTATATAATAAAACACATGGTTAAATCATATAGTAAAAACGCAAATCACAACATGCGTCGCCCAGTAGTAAACAAGGATATCGTGGACTACATGCGAACGCATCTTCAGGAAAATAAAGGGCATTTGGCTGAGCTGGAGGCCTTTGCTCGTAAGGAAAATATTCCAATTATTCAGCACGAAGTTGTTGCTTATTTCCGATTTTTGTTACAGACCTTGCAGCCTAAGAAAATCCTTGAGGTAGGAATGGCTATTGGTTTTTCAGCTCTTCTTATGGCTGAGTACGCCCCTGATGCTCAGATTACGACGGTTGATCGTAATGAAGAAATGATTGGCTTTGCCAAGGAAAATCTAGCCAAGTATGACAGTCGCAAACAAATTACCTTGGTCGAAGGTGATGCAGCAGAAGTTTTGCAAGATTTGGACACTGATTATGATTTTGTTTTTATGGACTCAGCCAAGTCTAAATATATCGTCTTTCTGCCTGAAATTCTAAAACGTCTCAAGGTAGGTGGTGTCATTGTCTTTGATGATATCTTCCAAGGGGGGGATATTGCCAAAGACATCATGGAGGTTCGTCGTGGTCAGCGTACGATTTACCGTGGTTTGCATCGTCTTTTTGATGCGACCTTAGATAACCCTGGTTTGACTGCTAGTTTGGTACCTATGAGTGACGGACTTCTTATGCTTCGGAAAAATTCTGAAAATATTATCTTGCCAGATTAAGCATTATTTAAGTAAGTGTGGTATAATAACAAAGATATTGACAATTTAAGGAGTAGATAGAATGGCTAAAGAAAATGAAAACCTTGAGTCAACAGAAGAAACTGTTGAAGAGGTTGTAGCAGACAAAGACGCAGAACAAGAGCAACTTGATCGTCAAAAAGAAGAAGAGGAAAGCATCGCCCTCGCTAGTGAAAAAGCGAAAGAAAAAGCTAAACGTGCTAAAACTAAGAAAACTCGTGATGCTGGTAAATCAAGTTCAGGTGGTCGCTTCCTCGGAGGTCTTGCTCTTGTAGCTGTTTCAGCCCTTGTTGGTGCTGGTGCTATGTACGTTTCTCTAGGGAACAAAACGACTGAAGAAACAACTTTGGTATCTATGAAAGGTGATACTGTTACTGTTGGTGATGTCTTTGATTCACTTAAAGGTAGCAGCCAAACACAACAAAGTGTTTTGAGTGCAACGTTGCAAAAGGCTCTTGAAAAAGAATACGGTAGCAAGGTTAGCAACGAAGATGTCGACAAAGCCTATAAACAAGCTTCAGAACAATACGGAGATCAATTCTCACAAGTGCTTGCAGCCTACGGTCAAACAGAAGAATCATACCGTACGCAAATCCGTACACAAAAATTGGTTGAGTACGCTGTTAACCAAGCTGCACAAAAAGATTTGACGGAAGCAAATTACAAGGCTGCCTATGATAATTACACACCAAATACAGAGGTGCAAGTAGTTTCAACTACTGATAAAGCAGTGGCAGATAAAGTAGATTCTGAAGCTAAAGCAGAAGGAGCGGACTTCTCACAAGTTGCTAAAGATAACAGCTTGGAAGTGACTTCTAAGACAGTTAACTCAGCTTCTCAAGACTTCCCGACAGATGTTTTGACAGCAGCCTTCAAGCAAGATGCTAATGCCGTTTCTGATGTAGTGACTGTTTCAAACAGTTCAACTGGTGCTGCAACTTACTACATCGTCAAGACTGTTTCAAAATCTGAGAAAAATGCAGATTGGAAAAACTATAAGGATGATTTGACTAAGGTTATCATCAATGGTAAGAAAGCTGATACTAACTTCACTAACTCAGTAATTGCCAAGGTTCTTAAAAAATACAATGTTAAGGTTGTAGATAAAGCCTTTAGCGCAATTCTTGACCAGTATGTGACTGGTTCTGGAGCTTCATCAAGTTCAACATCAAGCTCTAGCAAATAAATCATAAGATAAAGTTGATAATGTTGTTATCAACTTGACCTAAGACCTAAAACACGTTAAAATGGAAAGTAACAAAGAGTTTTAATATTAGGAAACTCTGAGTCTTCCCTTTGAGAAAGGTAATCATTGCTTCGGATACAGAAAAATGGCGGTTGCTGCGAGCCATGGACGGATGGGATTACTTGCTACTCAAAGTTCACAATTTAAGAAAAATAAGAATGACAAGGTCATTGAATGAAGGTGGTACCGCGGTTCACGTCGCCCTTCGTTTAGTGGTCTTGTCTTTTATTCTTTTAGTATTTTTTGAATGAATGTATGACATTATTGGAGGTAGCTTATGAAAACCTATTTTGTCAAACAGAAGTTTCGATTGGGTGGTGAACGCTTTGATATCAAGGATGATCAAGGTAGAGTTGCCTACCAGGTCGAAGGATCCTTTTTTAAGATTCCAAAGACCTTTACGATTTTTGGCGAGGATGGTCGTGAGATCAGTCATATCACCAAGGAGCCTATTAGTCTCTTACCTAAATTTACGGTGGATTTACAGGATGGTTCGAGTTTTTACATTCGTAAAAAATTAACCTTTCTTCGTGATAAGTATGACGTCGATAATCTTGGCTTGCGAATAGAGGGGAATATTTGGGACCTGGATTTTCAACTGCTTAATAGTCAAGATCAGGTAGTTGCTAGGATTCAAAAGGAACTCTTCCATCTAACATCGACCTATACTGTTACCGTTTATGAAAATACTTATGCCGATTTAGCCATTTCCCTATGTGTCGCTATTGACTATGTGGAAATGCTCGAGAATAGCTCAAAATAAGAAACAATTGATTAAGGAGAAATAATGAAACAACTTACTTCAGCACAAATTCGTCAAATGTGGCTTGATTTCTGGAAATCAAAAGGTCATGCTGTTGAACCATCAGCTAACTTGGTTCCAGTTAACGACCCAACCCTTCTTTGGATTAACTCAGGGGTTGCCACTTTGAAAAAATACTTTGATGGCTCTGTGATTCCTGAAAATCCACGTATTACCAACTCACAAAAAGCTAT
>DBFVHV010000054.1:0-3381 GCA_048524165.1 Streptococcus sp. | reverse complement strand
ATTACCGATTTCTGTCCCACTCTCTTTTTTGTATTTACGAAATCAATAAGGAATTAAAAATCCTGCTTTTCTTTGAACATTTTGACCTTTTCTTGGCAGTAATCCATTAATTTCTGTGCTTTTTCAAATGAGTAGCCTTTTTCAGATACCGACTTTACTTTCTTTTCATCAAAGTAGTAGCCTGTCAAGCCCCTGACTTCCTCTGATAAGGTGAGATAGTAGCCTGTTTCAATCCCCTCATCTAGATCTTTGGAGAGAGACTTCATCAGGCGTCCGAAGAGAGACTTTTTCGTCTTTTCATCACTAGAATTATTCCCTAAGTTAGTTGAGATAAGACCAGGATGATAGGCATTGATGGTGATATTTGAACCTTTTAAAAAGAACTCTCTGGCCAGATAGCGTGTCATCCAAATAGTGTAAAGTTTGGAATTATTATAGGCCAATCCTGGATTATAGTTGCTCTCAAATCCAAAGTCCAAATCCTTGACCTTGGCAAAATGATGCATATAGGAAGAGGTATTAATGACACGGCCGTCAGCCGCTTTTTCTAACAAAGAACTTAGCTCAGTTGTTAATATATAGGGAACGAGAACGGATAACATAAAAGTCAACTCGACATTTTCAGCACTCGCTTTTCGTTCTTTTCCTGCATACAGGCCTGCATTGTTAAATAAGACATCGATTCTTTGAAAGTCTCCCTTGATTTCCTCCACAAATCGATAAACATCATCTAATTTTGAAAAATCAGCCAAGTAGCTGGAAACTCTGCCTCTCAGGGAAACGCCCCGAACCTCTTGAAGCGCTAATTCCAGTTTTTGAGGATTTCGACCATGAAGGATGACATGATGACCTTCACTGGCCAGTTTCTTTGCCAAATGTTTACCAATGCCATCCGTAGCGCCTGTTATTAGAATAGTTTTGACCATATTAGTCCTCCAAGAAAGCAATGAGTTCTTTTGAAAACTCCTCTGCATATTGGAAGATCGAGCCGTGACCAGCATTTGGATAAATGATAAGCTTACTATCTTTTATTTTCTCATGCATATCATAAGAATTTTCTGTTGGAACCTGCATATCCTTGTCGCCGTTGACGATTAAGGTTGGTTGGGTGATAAATCTTAGGTCGTCTTCTGGATCTTTCCCCAAACGTTTAATAGCTTTGAGTTGAGTTAAGAAACCAGGCACACTCATGTCTTTGTCTACAAATTCCTTGGTTCGCATTCCCATTCGTCCTAGAACTTTCAAGGCTTCGATTTTTCCTTGTTCATCATGGTTATAGAAGATATAGCGTTTAGGATCGATGCGCTCGAGTCCAGCTTTAAACATATAGTTAAATGGTTTTCCCTGTGACCTTATCGACCTCTTTTCCACCTCGAGGTCCTGTTCCTGCCAAGATGAAACGGTTGACCAAATCAGGCTTGATTCGGACCATTTCTTGGGCAATCATACCCCCCATAGAAAGGCCAAGGAGATTGATTTTATCGTAACCAAGAGCTTCTATAAAGGCAATTGTCTGCTCAGCCATTCCAGGAATCGTCGAAGCCACTTTTCCTTGACTAGCACCAACACCAGGAAGGTCAACGACAATGACATGGTACTTTTCAGCAATCAAGTCCAAGAGTTTAGGGTCCCAGTTATCCAAAGTAGCACCTAGGTGGACCAGCATGACGAGAGGTAGTTTTGATTTGCCTTTGCTGAGTTCGCGATAGGCGATTTTGTTCCCGTCTACAGTGATGTATTGATTTTTAGTTGTAAGATATGACATTGTGTTTTCCTTTTTATTTCTTAAAGCTGAGGACTGTTTTTCCACGTGAGCGCCCATTAGCAACCTTGTCTAAGGCTCTATTCACTTCTTCAAATGGATAGACTGTATCGATAGATGGCTTAATTTCCAATTTGCTAAAGAGGTCAGCTACCTCTTGTAATTGAGCGCCATTGCTTTCTACAAAGATAAAATGGTAGTGGACACCATATTTGTCCGCCATCTTATCAAATTTGCGACCGGCTAGTCCAAGTAGGATCTGTTTCCATTTTGGCAGGTTCATCCGTTTGGCAAAGTCTCCATTTGGCATAGCACGGAGGGAAACAAGCTGACCACCTTTTTTCATGATAGACATTTGTTTTTCAGTTTCAGCGCCCCCAAGGGTATCGAGGACATAATCAACTTGGCTGACAGTTTTTGTATAATCCTCTGTTTTGTAATCGATAAAACGGTCTGCTCCTAGCTTCAAAACTCGCTCAGCGCTATCTCCAGCTCCATTGGTAATGACCTTCAAACCTTTAGCCTTAGCAATCGGAATCGCCATCCCACCGACACCGCCTGTACCACCAGAGATAAAGATGGTTTTGCCAGCTTGAGCTCCCATGAGTTCTAGGGCTTGCATAATGGTTAAGGCAGTCAAAGGCACAGCAGCGGCTTCCTCGTCAGACAAATAGTCTGGAACCTTGGCTAGAGCCTGATTATCGACGGCTACGTACTCTGCAAAAGCACCGATGTGGTCGAGTGGAAGACGGCCAAAGACACAATCTCCTACTTTGAGATTTCTGACTTGTCTACCTGTCGCCTCAACGACACCGACCACTTCATTACCTGCAGTTTGAGGAAGTTTGTAAGGGACGATCATCTTGACTTCTCCTCGTGAAATCATATTATCCAGAGGATTAACCCCAGCTGCGGTAACTTTGACCAATACTTCTTTGTCTGTGATACTTGGTTTAGCGATTTCTGTGATGTTCAGTGTGATATTGTTTTTGTTGTAAGATGTATGTTGTGCGGCTTTCATTGTATTCTCTTTTCTGTTTTTGTTGTATCAGACTCAGATACAAGTGTAGTGCTTTTAAAACTGATCTGCATGCAAATCAGTTTCGTTTTTTTTTGGCTTCTTTATAGAGATTGTCAATGACATCTTCTAAGGTTTGGTGGGCTAGTTCCTTCTCAAGTTGAGCTTCAGTGCTAGCAAATAGTGGCGAAACAGCTCCTTGAATATGTTTCCCTACGGGGCAATCAGGATTGCTATTTTGGTGAACTGGAAATAAGCTGATGTGGCTGACTTCTTGTGTTGCAAAATAAATTTCAAGTAAAGTGATGTTTCTTGGTTCTTTACAGAGTTGGTATCCAGTCTTTCCCTGTTGAGAAGTGATTAAGCCAGAATTTTTCAATAAGGCAATCACTTTACGAATGTAACTAGCATTGGTGCCAACGCTAGTTGCTAGTGCTTGAGAACTTAGGGTTTCCTTACTCTCACTAATCATGGTTAGGATATGCAAAGCAACTGAAAATTTTGTATCCATATCGGCTCCTTTTTAAACTTGTATCTGATACAAGAACAAGTATAACACAAATAAAAAGAAAAGCAAGGCTTTTACTTCACTGTTAAAATC
>DBFVHV010000053.1:0-16770 GCA_048524165.1 Streptococcus sp. | reverse complement strand
TGCAAGAGACAATTTGTTATCTGGTACAACTACTGTCGCACGTTTGCTATCATCTTCGTCGAAGAGAACATAGTCCACTTCAGCTGGTGCAATAGCATTGTAGATAAATTCAGCTGGATCTTCAACCCATTGAATAACATCAATATTTTCCTCAACAGGAACCTCAATGCCTGTCTTAGCATCCAAACGTGTTGGATGGAAACGGCTGACAACTTTCTTGATGTTGCTTCCACCACGACCAACGATAGTACCAATAGCATCAACGTTAGGATTATGACTGCGAACAGCAACCTTAGTACGATCACCTGCTTCACGAGACACGCTCATGATTTCTACAGTTCCATCAAATACTTCCGGAATTTCTTGTTCCATGATACGTTTGATGAATTCTGGATGGCTACGGCTTACAAAGACGTTAACACCTTTAGGGTTGTTTTCAACTTTATAAACATAAACATCGATGACGTCGTGTGACTTAAAACTTTCGCCAGGAATTTGGTCTTGGCGTGACAATTGAGCTTCGAGCGTTCCAAGATTAACATAAATGAAACGTTGGTCAAAGCGTTCAACTGTTCCTTGCATGATTTCACCTTCATGTTGCTTATAGTCATTATAAGTAATCTCACGCATTTGCTTACGCATTTTTTCCATAATCGTTTGTTTAGCAGATTGAGCTGCGACACGACCAAATTCGTCGACTGACTCTTCAAAGCGAATCTTGTCACCAAGCTCGTAAGCTGAGCTAATAGCAAGCGCATCTTTCAAGCTAATTTCCAAACGACTATCGAAGACTTCATCTACAACTTCACGAACGGTAAAAACTTGAAAATCTCCTGTTTTTTCATTGAATTCAACTACTGCTGATTCAGACTGACCATAACGACGCTTGTAAGCTGATTTAAGTGATTCAACCACAGCATCGATGATGTCTTCCTTGTTAATGTGTTTTTCTTCTTCCAAGACACGGAAGGCTTCTAGCATTTCTTTGCTCATATTCTTTGTCGTTTTAGCCGTTAAGGGCCAAAACTGGCATCCTTTCTTTATTTACACTAAGAGTTTTAGAGTTTGACTGCCAAACGAGCTTTAGCAACTGTTTGATAGGGAATATTAACAGTCTTATGGCGAGTCTTATCAAGATAATCAATTGTTAGAGTTTCGCCATCAAAGGCCACCAAGTCACCTTGGAAAATCTTGATCTTATCAATAGCCTTGTAAAGGCTAACATTGATATACTGACCAACAGCATTCTTCAAAGCTTCTTTAGTCTTCAAGGGACGCTCTAACCCAGGGCTAGACACTTCCAACATGTATTGATCCGGGAAAGGGTCAGGCTGAATAGTATCCAAGAGGGGACTGATGATCTCAGTCAGGTCTGCAGTATCCTCAACGGTAATTCCACCTGGCTTATCAATCAAAACTGATAAGACGTAGTCACCGCCAAGCTTTTCATACTCGATATCGACCAATTCGTATGGCTCAGGAATTGCTGGAGCTACGACAGCCGTCACGAGATCAATAATTTTTTGCGACATTATGACCTCCTTACACACACAAGAGACGAAGTTTCTACTCCGCCTCTCTTTCGTTATTTTCCTATATTATAGCATAGCTTAGAAACCATTGCAAGGAATAACCATATGACAGCAAAAAAGGCCGGGATTCTCCCAACCTTTCTATTGTGTTGCTGGAACCGTGCTATAAGTAGTTACACCTGAACCATTATAATTATTTGTAGGAGCTGGTGTACCTTGGTTCTGAACATAATTACCAGTATTATCACTGTAGTTATTGCTGTAGGTAGCACCTCCGTTGTAGGTACTTACCGATCCACCGCCTGTTGCCTCAGATGATTCAACCTCGTAACTTCCAGATGCTTCACTCGAAGCCGCACTTCCTTTGGAGTTAACGAAATCATCTGAACCATAGCTAGAAGTTCCAGAACCATAGAGTACCAGACTAGTCTTAAGTTTAGATTCAGAAACTTCCTTCTTGCCAACTTCCTTCTTAATACGGTTTTGTACCTTGAGGATATCCTCAGTTGAGGCCACCTGGTAGCTTCCACCATTAATCATGGCATCCGAACCAGCCAACTGGTATGACTTAATATTTTTAAGAGCATCACTATAGCCCATCAAGCCACGCAGGGTATCGCTATCACCAAGATCGATACTTGTTTGTACATTAGAGCTGACAGCAGACAAAATTTTCTTATAAGAACCTATCGAGTCCATCTTCAAGAGTTTAGCCACAATCTTTTGAATAACCTCACGTTGACGTTTTTGACGACCGTAGTCACCATCGGGATCGTCATAACGCATACGTGAATACACTAAGGCCTGTTCTCCATTGATTTTATGGGTTCCAGGCTCTACTTTCGCCTGAAATTCTGGTTCGTTCTCTGCAATCGAAATTGGGAAATCAAAATGATTCGTTACCTCAATACCACCTACGGCATCCACCAAATCAATCATACCCTGCATATTAATCAGTGCATAGTAATCAATATCAATATCTAACACCTTTTGAATGGTTGAAATAGCTAAATCAGCCCCACCCTCGGCATAGGCTGAGTTTAGTTTTGCTTCACCCGATCCCTCAATATCTGTCAAAAGGTCACGTTCCAAACTGGTCATGGTAGTTCTCTTAGTCTTAGGATTTACTGTTACCAAAATCATGGTATCAGAATTTCCTTCCCAGGTTTCCTTACGTTCTTCGGATCCTGTATCTACCCCCATCAAAAGAATAGTGATAGGTTTTGTCTGTTGAATAGCCTTACTATTCCCTGAAGTTGCCTTTGAAGCTCTGAAGGTTTTTGACAATTCGCCTGTGGCATAATTGTAAGTTGTCGTTAGGTAAATACCAGCAGCTACTACTGTCGTGGCAAAAATCGCCAACAACATCAATAAAATTTTTCGTCCAAGTTTCATGTTTTTTCCTAATCTATGAGTTTAGCCATCAGGTAAACATCTAGAAATTCTCCATTTTTAGTTCTGGCACCACGTTTCTTAGTGCCTTCAATATCAAATCCAAATTTTTGATAGAGATGTACCGCCCGTTCATTACGTGCTTGAACAGTCAACTCTAAGCGACGGATAGCAGGTGTATTGACTGCCCAGTCAATCATTATTTCCATAAGAAACTGACCAATACCATTGCCCCAATAGGGTTTAGCTACCGCAATGAAAACATCACCGATATGACTGGTCTTCGTGTCTTGATCAGAAGTAACATTACAAACACCAATAACCTCATGACCCAATTTTGCGACTAAGCAAATCTCATTTGGGACACTCTGACGGCTATCAATATAGGAGGCTAACTGTTCGGCATTCAGTACAGAACTCCTATCATCCTGAGCCAAAAAATCTGACTCCAGAGCTACCGTCTCTAGTAATTGCGCTAAGGATACGGAATCCTCTCTCTGGGCTTCCTCAATGACTAATTCGTACTCAGCCATTTGCCATCTCCTCCTGGATTTCTTTACTTCTAGGACCAAAAGATTCCAGAAGCAGTTGACGTCCATCACCATGATGAGTTATCGAAATTAGGAGATAATCTCCCAGGAGACTTTCATCTAAGAGTTCTCCCCACTCGATAATCGTCACACCGTCACCGTATAGAAAATCATCTAAGTCAATAGAATCTGGATCATCACCAATACGATAAACATCTAAATGATATAGCGGCAAACGCCCCTCATATTCTCTAACAATAGTATAGGTTGGGCTCTTTATCATCTGTGAAACATCCAAACCTTTAGCAATTCCCTTAGTTAAAGTGGTTTTGCCAGCTCCCAAATCACCTGAGAGAACAATTATATCTCCAGAATTGAGCAATCGACCTAGCTTTTGGCCTATGCTAATCAATTCCTCTTCATTTTGACTGTAAATCATGTTTTCATTATATCAAAAAATAAAAATCTGGACTAGAATCCACTGTAAAAATACATCAAAAGCTTATAACTATCGAGATTGCAAGACCGATTTAGATATAACAAGCCTTCTAATCTAACGCTTACTTACATTGCATTAAGTTTTTATATAATTAATTTTTCTAATGAGACTTAAATTTCAACTTAAAAAAGTCGTAAAAACAAACCTCAAGTCATCACACTAAAAAAGCCTGACAAAATGACAGACTTTTTTCTTATAAGTATTAGAGAACAGCCATGCTAATGAAATTAAGGATAAACAAGATATCCAAAACCCACATAACAAGGTGAACATCTTTTGCTTGACCTTTGACAATTTTAACCAAAGTATAAGTGAGGAAGCCAGCTGCGATACCATAGGTAATGCTATATGAGAATCCCATAAAAATAGAAGTGAAGAAGGCAGGAATTGCCTCAGACAAGTCTTCCCAATCCACACTCTTAAGGTTAGACAGCATCATAACGCCTACAATGATAAGAATAGGGGCAGTTGCTGCACTAGGAACGATTGACACAAGTGGGCTAAAGAAGCTTGAAATGGCAAAGAGTACTGCAACAACAAGAGCTGTCAAACCAGTACGTCCACCAGCACCAATACCTGCTGCAGATTCAATATAGGTTGTAACGTTTGAAGTCCCGGCAATAGCACCGATACTTGTACCAACAAGGTCAGAGTAAAGAGCGCGGTCAAGAGCTTTTGATTCATTGTTATCACCTGTTGAAGCGATGATACCAACCTTCTCACCAGTACCAATCAAAGTACCGATAGTATCGAAGATATCAGTCAATGAGAAGGCAAGAATAGCCATAAAGACACCTGGTAAACGAGAAATATCTGAGAAAAGTGATCCTAAGCCCTTAGAGCCAAGTGCTGCACCAAAGACCTTACCAAGGTCTTTAAATGACGATGACAAGCTAGCTGCATGCCAGTCAATTGCACCAAGATCAACAACACCTGCAAAAATAGCAATGATTGTTGTTGCGAGGATTGAAAGAAGAACACCCCCACGAATACCTTTAACAATAAAGATAATAGCAATCACAAGACCAATCAAACCTACAATAACCGTAGGATTATTGAAGGCTACCAAGCCTGGTGTAGCAGCTGATGAAGCTGTAATGGAAGCGTTGGCCATATCAGCACCTTTACCAGCAACCGTATAAGTATGAGGGTTAATTGAGAATTTCAAGAAACCTGCATTTTTAATCCCTACATAGGCAAGGAAAATACCAATACCTGCTGAAATGGCAGATTTAAGGGCAGTTGGAATAGACTCAATAATCATCTTACGTACTTTAGTTACTGTGATAATCAATGAAATAACACCACATAGAAAGACCATAGCCAAAGCCTCTTGCCAAGTGTAGCCTAGTGAGAAGACTACTGTATAGGTAAAGAAGGCGTTTAGTCCCATACCAGGTGCTTGAGCATAAGGTAGGTTAGCGTAGAAGGCCATCATCAATGTCCCTGCAACCGCACCAATGATTGTCGCCAAGAAGACACCTTGTGCAGGCATCCCTGTTTGCGCCAACATGGCAGGGTTAACAAAGAGGATGTAAGACATGGCAAAGAAAGTTGTCAATCCGGCAGTAATTTCTGTACGGATATCAGTACCATGTTCTTTCAATTTGAAAAACTTTTCCATGAAAGTTTAGACTCCTTAATAAAAAAATATTGTCAAAATCCGAATAATGTCGGAACATTCTCATGTAGAATGCAACGTTACTATTCTACATGAAATCATTTGATGGTGCAAGGTTTATTTTCTGAGAGTTTTATTAGTCAAAACCGAACATTCCAGTATAGCTCCACGTCAAACCCCAACAAAGAACTGATTTTTGTTATAATAGAATCATGACAAAAAAATTGATTGCACTAGATCTTGATGGTACGCTTTTGCGCCCAGATGGAACTATTTCAGAATTTACAAAAACAACTATTAAAGATGTACAAAACAAAGGGCATCAAGTCGTTATCGCTACCGGTCGTCCTTACCGTATGACTATTGACCATTACAAAACATTAGGCTTAGAGACACCGCTCATTACCTTTAATGGCTCCTTGACCAATCTCCCAGACCGAGAATGGGCTTACGAGCATTCGGTCAAATTGGACAAAAAATACCTGGTTAACCTCTTACAACGACACGATGAGTTAGAGATGGACTTTCTTGCTAGTGAATATCGTAAGCACTTTTATATCACTATGAATCACCCAGAGCGTATTCAACCACAACTCTTTGGGGTTGATAAAATCATTGAGGCTATGCGTTTAGAGCCAGCAAAAATCACACGCAATCCTAACGCTCTTCTTATGCAGACCCGTCACGAGGACAAGTACCAACTAGCCAGCGATATTAAGAAAGATTTCAAAGAAGAAATTGAGGTTGATTCTTGGGGTGGACCACTTAATATCTTGGAATTTTCACCTAAAGGTATTAACAAGGCCTACGCCCTAAACTACCTACTCAAAGCCATGAGGAAATCTCCAGATGATTTGATTGCCTTTGGGGACGAACACAATGATACAGAGATGTTGGAACTTGCCAAGACTGGTTATGCCATGAAAAATGCCAGCCCTGTTCTTCTCCCCCATGCTAACGAACAAATTGAGTGGACTAATGAGGAAGACGGCGTTGCTCGCAAACTTCAGGAACTACTTTTATAAACAGAAAAAGACACCGAAGAATTCTTCTGTGTCTTTTCTTATAATCAAGGTAAAATAGCTACTGCACGCACTGGGGAACCTGTCGCCTTGTCCCAGTGAGGAAAGGCAATTGAAATCAAAGCACCAACGGCTGGAACTTGGTCCAATTGATTTAAGACCTCTACCTGATAAATGTCTTGTTCCAAGAGGTAGTATTCGTTAACCAAGCCACTTTCTGCTGCTGGAATACCAGCATCTGTATCAAAGGTCTCATGACCGACAGCCTTAACATGGCGTTCCTGGATTAATAATTCCAAAGCTTCACGGCTCCATCCTGGACTTTGTTGAACACCATTTTCATCCAGGTTACGCATAGCATCTTGATCTGGCCAACGTTTTGACCAATCACTTCGGAAGGCAACAAAGGCCCCTTCAGCAATTTGTCCATGCTCTGCTTCAAAGTCCAAGATATCTTGTTTGCTCAAGATAAAGTTTGGATTAGCAGTCACTTCTTTGGACTTGTCGATGACATAAAGAGGCAAGAGAAGGTCTTTAAGAGCAATCTCATCCAGCCAGCGACCACCTTCCACAAAGTGAATCGGTGCATCGATATGGGTTCCGTACTGCCCTACAACCGTGAATTTTTGAACATGAAACCCATCTTTCAATGTAAAGAGGTCTTCTTGCTTCAAGGCTGGAAGAGCAGGAAAGTGTGGACTTTCTGCATTTATCTTATGGGTCAAGTCCACCCATTTTTTGGCTTGCAATTGATTATAAATACTCAGTAAATCTGACATAAGGAGGTCCTCTTTTCTTATAGGTTTAACATTAAATCGTTAATTGGAGTTATTTTAGCAGTAATAGCCATTTGATACAAGCATTTATCAATAATTCTCTTAATCCCATTTCTTCTATTTAGGTATAGCTTAAAACTATATCTGACGCTTTTTGTCTGAAAAAAAAGTATATTTGAAATAATTTGATGTTTTTTTCAATTTTATGACACTTTTATTACGAAAACCATTGACAAATTCATGATAACGCTTTATAATTAGAGTGTTCTAATTTTCGAGGGTTTAAAAAAATATTGTTGTCATTTCATACTGATAGATGATAATACCAATAATCATTTTTCTATTCCTAAGAAGCAATATATTAAAGGAGGAAGAACACTAATGGGTATCGGTATTATTATTGCTAGCCATGGTAAATTCGCTGAAGGTATTCACCAATCAGGTTCTATGATTTTTGGTGAACAAGAGAAAGTTCAAGTGGTTACTTTCATGCCAAATGAAGGTCCCGACGACTTGTACGCTCACTTCAACGATGCCATCGCTCAATTTGACGCTGACGACGAAATTCTAGTCCTTGCAGACCTTTGGTCTGGGTCACCATTTAATCAGGCAAGCCGAATTAAGGAAGAAAATCCTGATCGCAAGATGGTTATCGTGACAGGACTCAACTTGCCAATGCTTATCCAAGCATATACGGAACGTATGGTAGCTCCTGATGCAGGGGTTGAAGAGGTTGTCGCAAACATTTATAAGGAAACTAAAGAAGGTGTTAAAGTCCTTCCAGAAGGCCTTATTCCTGAAGAAGACACCAAATCAACTGAGGCTAAACCTTCTATTCCTAAAGGCACTATTCCTGAAGGAACAGTTCTAGGTGATGGAAAAATCAAATACGTTTTGGCACGTGTTGATACTCGTCTCCTCCACGGTCAAGTGGCAACTGGTTGGACACACTCAACTCACCCAGACCGTATCATCGTAGTTTCTGATACAGTTTGTCATGATAAACTCCGTACAAACATGATTAAACAAGCTGCCCCATCTGGTGTTCAAGTTCACGTTATCCCAATTAAAAACATGGTCAAAGCTAATAATGACCCACGTTTTGGAGATACACGTGCCATGCTTCTCTTTGAATCTGTTGAAGATGCTCTTGCTGCTGTTAAAGCAGGTGTTGATATCAAAGAAATCAACCTTGGTTCTTCGGCTTATAAAGAAGGTAAAGTTAACGTTACTAAGGCTCTTTCATTTGACCAAACAGATGTGGACGCTATCAAAGAGTTGCAATCATTGGGTGTCAAATTTGACGTTCGTGGAGTACCAAGTGATAGTCCAGCAAACGTTGATACCTTGATTAAGTCAGCTGAAACTAAATTAGCAGAGAAGAAATAATTCTGGAGGATGCATAAATGAGTTTAGTACAAATTATTTTAGTCGTAATTGTTGCTTTCATCATCGGTTGTAGCTCAGTTAACGACCAAATCGAAACATACCAGCCAGTTGTAGCTTGTTCCCTTATCGGTCTTGTTACTGGTCACCTCGAACTCGGTGTTATGTTGGGTGGTAGCTTACAGTTGATCACTATGGGATGGGCTAACGTTGGTGCTGCCATGGCACCAGATGCTTCACTTGCCGCTGTAGCATCTGCCATCATTCTCATCTTGGGTGGACAAGGTGAAAAAGGAATTGGTACAGCCATCGGTCTTGCCGTCCCATTGGCTGTTGCCGGTCTTGCCTTGACAATGTTTGTCCGTACAGCAACCGTCTTCATCGCTCACGCTATGGATAGTCGTGCAGAAGCTGCTGACATCGCAGGTATTGAAAGATGGCACTTCATCGGTATGGCTCTCCAAGGTCTCCGTGTTGCTATCCCTGCCCTCCTCTTGCTCTTGATTCCATCTGAAGTCGTTCGTGCTGGTCTAGAAAGAATGCCTGAATGGTTGACTGCTGGTATGACAATCGGTGGTGGTATGGTAGTAGCCGTTGGTTATGCCATGGTTATCAACATGATGTCTAGTCGTGAAGTTTGGCCATTCTTCTTCCTTGGTTTTGCTTTGGCTGCCCTCAAAGAGTTGACCTTGATTAGCTTAGGTATCATCGGACTCTGTCTTGCCGTTATGTACCTTGCACTTGAAGCTAGTGGTTCAATGGGTTCTTCAAACGACGGAGGATCAGGTGATCCCCTCGGTGAGATTCTGGAAGACTTTTAATTAGGAGGAAAGAAAATGGCTGATTCAAAAATTAAATTAACAAAAGCAGATCGTTTCAAAGCTTTCTTGCGCTCATACTTTCTTTTAGCTTCATTCAACTATGAACGTATGCAAAATGGTGGGGTAGCTTACACCCTTATTCCTGCAATCAAAAAACTTTACCGAACTAAAGAAGACCGTGTAGCCGCCCTCAAACGCCACTTGGAATTCTTCAATACACAACCATTCATGGCTAACCCCATCTTTGGTGTTACACTTGCCTTAGAAGAAGAACGCGCCAACGGTGCAGACATCGATGATGCTGCCATCTCTGGGGTTAAGGTCGGTATGATGGGGCCTCTTGCAGGTGCTGGTGACCCTCTCTTCTGGTTTACCCTTCGTCCTATTTTCCTTTCACTAGGAGCAAGTTTGGCTGTTTCAGGTAACGTCATGGGACCAATCGTCTTCTTCGTTTTCTGGAACATCATGGTAGCTGCCGTTAAATGGTATACTCAAGAATTCGGTTATCGTGCTGGTACTGCGATTACAGACGACTTGTCAGGTAACCTCCTTCAACAAGTAACTCGTGGAGCTTCAATGATGGGGATGTTCGTCATCGGTTCTCTTATCCAACGTTGGGTAAGCATCACCTTTACACCAGTTGTTTCTACTGTTAAACAACAAGAAGGTGCTTATATCGATTGGGATAAACTTCCAAAAGGTATTGCCGGTGTCAAAGAAGCCTTTCTTCAACAAGCTTCTGGTAAATCACTCGAAGCTAACAAGGTGACAACCTTGCAAGATAACTTGAACCAATTGATTCCTGGTCTTGCTGCCCTTGGTTTGACCTTCCTCTGTATGTACCTTCTTAAGAGAAAAGTTTCTCCAATCGTTATCATCTTAGGTATCTTTGTCCTAGCTATTGTACTCCACGTTATTGGTCTACTCTAATCGGAGCAAGGTATGGTTAAATCGCTCAATACGGAAATGGCTCACACAACTAAGGGAACTTGGTTTCGTGAAGGGCCTATTTACGGAAATATCATGGTTGGAGATAAAGCTTTCGAATTTTACAATGATACGAAGTTACAAGACTACGTTCAAATCCCTTGGGATGAAGTCACTTATGTGATTGCTGATGTTTACTTTGGTGGTAAATTTATCCCTCGCTTTGAAATCCGTACCAAGCAAAATGGACGTTTCCGTTTTGCCAGTCGAAAAAGCCGAATAACTTTGAAAGAGATTCAAAAAAGAATCCCTCGAGAAAGCTTGAGAAAAGCTCCTAGTTTTCTCCTTGTCCTCAAACAAGGCTTTAAGAATCTTTTCCGACTCATTGTTAAGAAGAGATAGTCTTCAAATATTATAAAAAGATTGCCTAATTTAACCATTAGGCAATCTTTTTATAATATTATGCTCATTTCTGGCAGAAAATGACTTGTTTTGATTTTTTATTTCACTAGCTATTGACATTTTCGTGAAAGCGTTTTACAATATAATTGTTCTTGATTTCTTATGTTTAAAAAGATTGAAAGACGCTTTTTTTAGCGTCTTGAAAAAAATCGGAGATAGTCTTTTTAAGCCTAGGAAAAAATAATTTATAAGGAGGAGAACACGAATGGGTATCGGTATTATTATTGCCAGCCATGGTAAGTTCGCTGAAGGGATCCACCAATCAGGCTCTATGATTTTTGGGGACCAAGAGAAAGTTCAAGTCGTGACTTTCATGCCAAGTGAAGGTCCTGATGATTTGTACGCTCACTTCAACAACGCCATTGCACAATTCGATGCTGATGATGAAATTCTTGTTTTGGCTGACCTTTGGAGTGGTTCACCATTTAACCAAGCTAGTCGAATCGCTGGGGAAAATCCAGATCGCAAGATTGCCATCATCACAGGTCTTAACTTGCCAATGCTAATCCAGGCATACACTGAACGTATGATGGATGCTAACGCTACTGCAGAGCAAGTTGCTGCTAATATCATCAAGGAAGCTAAGGGTGGTATCAAGGCACTTCCAGAGGAGCTAAATCCAGTTGAGGAAACAACTGCAGCTCCTGTGGAAGCTGCAGCACCTCAAGGAGCTATCCCAGAAGGGACAGTTATCGGAGATGGTAAACTCAAGATTAACTTGGCACGTTTGGACACACGTCTCTTGCATGGTCAGGTAGCAACTAACTGGACACCTGCTTCTAAAGCAGACCGTATCATTGTTGCTTCAGACGACGTTGCTAAAGATGAGCTTCGTAAAGAATTGATTAAACAAGCAGCACCAAATGGGGTTAAAGCAAACGTTGTTCCAATTCAAAAATTGATTGATGCTTCTAAAGACCCACGTTTTGGTAACACACACGCGCTTATCTTGTTCGAAACTGTTCAAGACGCACTTCGTGCTATCGAAGGTGGAGTGCCAATCAAAGAACTTAACGTTGGTTCTATGGCTCACTCAACTGGTAAAACAATGGTTAACAACGTTTTGTCTATGGACAAAGACGATGTTGCTTGCTTCGAAAAATTACGTGACCTTGGTGTTGAATTTGACGTCCGTAAGGTTCCAAACGATTCTAAGAAAGACTTGTTTGACCTTATCAAGAAAGCTAACGTTCAATAATCTTCATCCGGATAAATTAGTTGATCAACTCAACTAATCACAACTCAATAGAAAAGGAATTATTACCATGTCAGATATGTCAATTATTTCTGCAATTTTGGTCGTAGTTGTTGCCTTCCTTGCTGGTCTTGAAGGTATCCTTGACCAATTCCAATTCCACCAACCACTTGTTGCATGTACCCTCATCGGTGCTGCTACAGGTAACCTCACTGCAGGTATCATGCTTGGTGGTTCTCTTCAAATGATCGCCCTTGCTTGGGCTAATATCGGTGCCGCTGTCGCTCCTGACGCTGCCCTCGCCTCTGTTGCTGCTGCCATCATTTTGGTTAAAGGTGGTAACTTCACAACCGAAGGTATCGGTGTTGCGACTGCAACAGCTATCCCACTTGCGGTTGCCGGTCTCTTCCTAACTATGCTTGTTCGTACAGCATCAGTTGCCCTTGTTCACGCTGCAGATAAAGCAGCAGAAAGCGGAAACATCGCTGGTGTTGAACGCGCACACTACCTTGCCCTTCTTCTTCAAGGGTTGCGTATTGCTGTGCCTGCAGCTCTTCTTCTTGCTATCCCAGCACAATCTGTTCAACACGCCCTTGGTTTGATGCCTGACTGGCTCAACCATGGTATGGTTGTCGGTGGTGGTATGGTCGTAGCCGTTGGTTACGCCATGGTTATCAACATGATGGCAACTCGTGAGGTTTGGCCATTCTTCGCCATCGGTTTTGCTTTCGCAGCAATTAGCCAATTGACACTTATCGCTCTTGGTGCTATCGGTGTCGCTATCGCCTTCATCTACCTCAACCTTTCTAAACAAGGTGGCGGAAATGGTGGCGGAACTTCATCTGGTTCAGGCGACCCAATCGGCGATATCTTGGAAGACTACTAGGAAGGGGTGCTCTCATGGCTGAAAAAATTCAATTATCTCAAGCAGATCGTAAAAAGGTTTGGTGGCGCTCACAATTCTTGCAAGGTTCATGGAACTATGAACGTATGCAAAACTTGGGTTGGGCTTACTCACTCATTCCTGCTATCAAAAAACTTTACACTAACAAAGAAGACCAAGCTGCAGCTCTTAAACGCCACTTGGAATTCTTCAATACCCACCCTTACGTAGCTGCTCCTATCATGGGTGTTACCTTGGCTCTTGAAGAAGAAAAAGCTAACGGTACTGACATCGAAGATGCTGCTATCCAAGGGGTTAAAATCGGTATGATGGGACCTCTTGCCGGTATCGGTGACCCTGTCTTCTGGTTCACAGTTCGTCCTATCCTTGGTGCCCTCGGTGCATCATTGGCACAAGCTGGTAACATCGCTGGACCACTTATCTTCTTCGTCGGTTGGAACCTTATCCGTATGGCCTTCTTGTGGTACACTCAAGAACTTGGTTACAAAGCAGGTTCTGAAATCACTAAAGACATGTCTGGTGGTATCTTGAAAGACATTACTAAAGGGGCATCAATCCTTGGTATGTTCATCTTGGCCGTACTTGTTGAACGTTGGGTATCTATCGTCTTCACTGTAAACCTTCCAGGTAAAGTTTTGTCTAAAGGTGCCTATATCGAATGGCCTAAAGGCAATGTTAGCGGTGACCAACTTAAGACTATCCTCGGCCAAGTTAATGACAAACTTAGCTTCGATAAGATTCAAGTTGATACCCTTCAAAAACAATTGGATTCATTGATTCCAGGTTTGATGGGACTTCTCCTTACTTTTGCATGTATGTGGTTGCTTAAGAAGAAAGTTTCACCAATCACAATCATCATCGGACTCTTTGTAGTTGGTATCATTGCAAGCTTCTTCGGAATCATGTAAAAAGAGTAAGAGTTTAGCCAAGCTGAACTCTTTTCTTATGCTATAATAAAAGTACTACAATCAAAAAGCGAGATAGATATGGCACAATCATTAAACAAAACAGTTGAATTGCATACAACAGGCGTTTCCTACATGGCTATCGGAGGTAAAGTCGGTAAGTTTCTAATAGGAGATGTGGCTCTTGAATTCTACCCAGATGTCAATGTCGAGCAATATATTCAAATTCCTTGGACCAGCATTACGCAAATCGGTGCAAATGTGTCTGGAAAGAGAATCAGCCGTCATTTTGAAATCTTAACTGACAAGAGCAAATTCCTCTTTGCTTCTAAAGATTCTGGAAAAATTCTAAAGATTGCTAGGGAACATCTTGGCAATGAAAAAGTCGTCAAGTTGCCGACTCTCATTCAAACCATTGGTGCTCGTATCAAAGGTTTATTTGCCAAAAAATCATAATTTTTGTATAATGTAAGGGACGGATAAGTAATAGCTAGACCTTTCCAGAAAGCCTGCGGTTGCTGTGAGCAGGCAGGGTTGACCTACGAAATTCTACCGTTTCTAATAATTAAAGACATAAACAAGTGCACTCCTGTGAAGTTGGATGGAACCGTGGCCCATGTCACTCCAACACTTTCACGGGGTGTTTTATTTTTTGGAGGAACTTATGTTAGATGTAAAACGTATTCGTAACGACTTCGATGCCCTTGCCGAAAAATTGGCTACACGTGGTGTCGCTGCTGAAACTTTAAATGAACTTAAAGAGCTTGATGTTAAACGCCGTGAGCTTCTTGTCAAATCTGAAGAACTCAAAGCTCAACGTAATATTGCTTCAGATGGTATCGCTCAAGCTAAACGTAACAAAGAAGATGCTTCAGAACAAATTGCAGCCATGCAAAAAGTTTCTGCAGAGATTAAGGAAATTGATGCCGAACTTGCTGCTATCGATGAAAAGCTTAATACTATCATTGTGACACTTCCAAACACACCAAATGACTCTGTCCCTGTAGGTGCTGACGAAGACGAAAACGTAGAAGTTCGTCGTTGGGGAACACCTCGTGACTTTGATTTTGAAGTTAAAGCTCACTGGGATCTAGGGGAAGACCTTGGTATTCTTGACTGGGAACGTGGTGCAAAAGTTACAGGTTCACGTTTCCTTTTCTACAAAGGTCTCGGAGCAAGATTGGAACGTGCAATCTACAACTTCATGTTGGATGAGCACGCTAAAGAAGGTTACACTGAAATGATCACACCTTACATGGTTAACCACGACTCTATGTTTGGTACTGGTCAATATCCAAAATTCAAAGAAGATACTTTCGAGCTTGATGGCACTGACTACGTCCTTATCCCAACAGCTGAAGTTCCTTTGACTAACTACTACCGAGGTGAGATTCTTGACGGTAAAGAATTGCCAATCTACTTCACAGCCATGAGCCCTTCATTCCGTTCAGAAGCTGGTTCAGCAGGTCGTGACACACGTGGTTTGATTCGTCTTCACCAATTCCACAAGGTTGAAATGGTGAAATTCTCAAAACCTGAAGACTCTTATGATGAATTGGAAAAAATGGTAGTTAACGCTGAAAATATCCTTCAAAAACTTAACCTGCCATACCGTGTCATCACTTTGTGTACTGGCGATATGGGATTCTCAGCTGCGAAAACTTACGACTTGGAAGTTTGGATTCCAGCACAAAACACTTACCGCGAAATTTCTTCATGTTCAAACACAGAAGATTTCCAAGCTCGTCGTGCACAAATCCGTTACCGTGATGAAGCTGATGGTAAAGTAAAACTTCTTCACACTCTTAACGGTTCAGGACTTGCTGTTGGACGTACAGTAGCCGCTATCCTTGAAAACTACCAAAACGAAGATGGTTCAGTAACTATCCCTGAAGTTCTTCGTCCTTACATGGGTGGTGCTGAAGTGATTGCACCGAAATAAGCAGAAAAATCTCCAGTTATTTTCTGGAGATTTTTTAGTTTTGATTAGCTTTCTCGTAATAGGGTCTTAATTTTTCAAATCCATCAGCAATCTCATCTACTAGTTCTTCCATTGTTTCACTAGCCGTCACAGGAACATCATATTTAACCAAAACCTTGCGGATACGACCATCTCTAACAGCGTCTTTGAGCATCTGACGATTCTCTTCCGTTCCTTCCACACGATGGCTGACACCATCTTCCTGGGCAAAATAGTAAAGTGGAAAAGTAATCGGTAAGTCTAGGACCTTATGTTGCTTGGCTAGAGTAGTATCAGATTTTTTTCGTTCGACAAAGCTCACTTCAACTGATATTCCCCAATCTTCAGGTTGTCCGTAGAGTCGAATCGCCATTGCAACATCATCTATACTGTCCTCAGGAGCTCTGTAATAGCACCAGAAATGCGGGCGACATATTTGTGCCTGATTGGCCCAATTGCTGACACGATCCATTTTCATGGGGTTTAGACGCTCCTCCAGAGCTTTTGAGAAGAGCTGTATTTCCTTACGAGCAGCCTGTCCCAAAGCCTTGAGCGCTTCCATCTCTTCCTGATGCGGACCCGCTTTTTCAGGTTTGATATACTTAACCCCTTGTTTAGATAAATAATCTTTAACATTTTCTAACATCGTCTTCTCCTTACAATGATAAAAGACCAACCTCTAAAGATTCTATTCTGGTTGGTCCCTTTTTTATTTACGTTTACGAGCAATCAAATGGATTGGTGTTCCTTCAAAACCAAAGGCCTGACGAATTTGATTTTCCAAGAAACGCATGTATGAGAAGTGCATAAGCTCTTCTTCATTGACAAAGATAACAAA
>DBFVHV010000052.1:0-3028 GCA_048524165.1 Streptococcus sp. | reverse complement strand
CCATCTTCTGCTGCTTCAGTCAACTCGCTACGGATACGACGCTCCATAGCTGGAATGATTTTCTTCTTGAGAGATTGATTGATGACCTCCTCAATATAATCATTTTTTTGCTTGAAACGGGCACTGTAAAAACGGTGCATTTTCTCAAGATTGTGCTTAAAGTTTACCTTGATAACGCCTAGTTTCTCACCACGGTTAAGGGCCAGAGTACGGTAACCTTGAAGTTTAGACACCTTGTCCTCAAAATCATAGTAAATCTTAAAAATTTCTTTTTCATCCAGCGATTGATCCTTTAGGGTCGACGTGATGTCACTGTTGTTCCAGATTTCGTTGTAGGTCCAAGAGCGCAAGCTATTGTCCTCAGAAAAGGCCTCAACCAAAATATCCACAGCACCCGCAAGAGCCTTATCAGCTGTTGGAAAGGCTTCAGATGTCAGCTTTTCAGCTTCAGACTTGAGGTTGGGACTATTTTGCAAGATAAGACGAGCCAAGGGGAAAAGACCTGCTTCACGGGCAACCGTCGCCTTGGTGCGGCGTTTTTCCTTATAGGGAAGGTAGAGTTCTTCCACGTCTGCCAACTTTTCAGCCGCTTCAATGGCTGCCTTGAGTTGGTCAGTCAATTTACCCTGAGCCTCAATCTTGGCCAGAACCGTTTCCTTACGGTCTTGAAGAGTAGTCAAGGACTTGTCCATATCAATGATAGCCTTGATTTGCGTTTCATCCAGATTGCCTGTTTTTTCCTTACGGTAACGGGCAATGAAAGGAATGGTATTGCCTTCTGCGGTCAATTCCAAAACTGTTTCAACTTGTTGTTTTTTTAGGCCCAATTCCTGAGCCAATGTCTCTAGATTACGATTTTCCATAAGTTCTATTATACCACGATAGGAGATTTGCTTGGGTAGAAAACCTTGTAGCTGAAGCGAGAATTTTTAAGCAAGAGGTAGTATAATAAGAAGGTAAACTTATTGTTAGGGGCTATTTCTGTCAGAAATAACGCCCTTAGTATCTTATTGCAACTGAACTCGGGCTATTTCTTTCGGAAAATAGATGCATCTTCCTAGAAGCAAAGCTTCTTCGGCTGATGCCCTAATTTTCTGTCAGAAATGACGCCCTTAGTATCTTATTAAACTCGGAGGCTTTTTATGGCGGTTATTCAGAAAAAAACAAATGAACTTGAAAGCATGATGGCATCTTTTGCGGCTATCCCTGATTTTGAGAAGGCGGGAACTGATCCTAAGAAGGACAAACGTCTTCAAGAAGATAAGAAGAAATAATAGTTATGGCTATTTTTCATCAACTACCAGATAGCGTTTTGCAGCTTCTGGCAGTCTTTCTATCTATTATTATCGAAGCCCTGCCCTTTGTTTTGCTGGGAAGTATCCTATCTGGCTTTATCGAAGTCTTCGTGACTCCTGAAAAGGTTCAAAACTTTCTGCCGAAAAACAAGGTCCTGGCTATTCTCTTTGGAACCCTAATCGGTTTTATTTTCCCTTCTTGTGAATGTGGGATTGTTCCCATTATCACGCGCTTTTTAGAGAAAAAAGTTCCTAGCTACACAGCTATTCCTTTCATGGCAACGGCTCCTATCATCAATCCAGTCGTTCTCTTTGCGACCTATACGGCCTTTGGGAACTCTTGGTACTACGTGATGTTACGTTTTCTCGGAGCTTTCTTGATTGCCATGATTTTGGGAATTCTGCTCGGCTTTGTGGTGGATGACCAGATTCTCAAAGACAAACGTAAGGCTAATCATGTTCATGATTATAGTGGTCTATCGGCTGGTAAGAAAATCTTTCAAGCCTTGGTTCATGCTGTCGATGAATTTTTCGACACTGGGCGTTACCTGATTTTCGGGAGCTTGGTGGCTTCAGGGATGCAGACCTACCTACCTACCCGAATCCTAACGACTATTGGTCATAATTCGGTGACAGCCATCCTCATCATGATGCTCCTGGCTTTTATCCTCTCACTTTGTTCAGAGGCGGATGCCTTTATCGGAGCTTCACTACTCTCTAGTTTTGGAGTGGCACCTACGGTGGCCTTCCTGATTATCGGTCCTATGGTTGATATCAAGAACTTGATCATGATGAAACACCAGTTTAAGACACGCTTTATCGGGCTCTTTGTGGGAACCGCAAGTCTGGTAACAATCATTTACTGTCTGATATTGGGGGTGATTTAATGTTACGATTTCTCATCTTATCTGGCTATTTTGAGCTCGTCATGTACTTGCAAGTTTCTGGCAAGCTCAACCAGTACATTAATATCCACTACTCCTACCTGGCTTACATTTCCATGGTGCTTTCCTTCATCCTCGCTGTGGTTCAACTTATCGTTTGGATGAAGCAAATGAAGGTTCACTCGCATTTGTCAGGTCGAGTGGCCAAGGTAGCCAGCATCGTCCTCCTGGCCTTTCCAGTTCTCACTGGGCTCTTGGTGCCAACGGTGACCCTGGATGCCAATACTGTATCAGCTAAAGGTTATCATTTTCCACTGGCGGCAGGGAGTGATCCTAATCAGGCCGACCAAGAGGGAACAACCATCCAGTACTTGAAGCCGGACACTAGCTCCTACTTCACCTCCTCAGCTTATGAGAAGGAAATGACCAAGGAGCTAGCCAAGTACAAGGGACGTGAGACCATCCAGATTACCACGGAAAATTACATGGAAGTCATGGAACTCATCTACCTCTATCCTAACGATTTCGTGGGCAAGAAGATCACCTATACCGGCTTTGTTTACAATGACCCACAGACCAAGGGCTATCAGTTCATCTTCCGTTTCGGTATTATCCACTGTATCGCCGACTCAGGTGTTTACGGACTGGCGACGACAGGAAGCGACCAAACCTTTAAGGATAATACCTGGGTAACAGTCACTGGTACCATCACTGTGGATTATTATCAAAATCTTAAACAGAGCTTGCCTATCCTTAATTTGACTGAGATCAAAGAGGTTAATCAGCCTGACAATCCTTATGTTTATCGCGTATTTTAAAAAGCCAAGTTCAGTTGAACTGGCTTTTTCT
>DBFVHV010000051.1:0-7622 GCA_048524165.1 Streptococcus sp. | reverse complement strand
ATTTGAGTGAAGCTTTTCCAGAAATACGTCAGGCCAGTCATGGCTGTAAGTTCCGTTCCTGTACCCACACCCATGAACCTTCTTGTGCTGTTAAAGATGAAGTGGAAAATGGTCAGATCTGGCAAGTTCGTTATGATAATTACCTTCAATTTTTAAGTGAAATTGAAAACCGTCGCGAAACATATAAAAAAACTATCAAAAGAAAGTAGGACTCTCATGTCATATAAAATTGCTCCATCTATCCTAGCTGCTGATTACGCTAATTTTGCTACTGAGCTAGCTCGTATTGATGCATCAGGTGCAGAATATGTTCATATCGATATCATGGATGGCCAGTTTGTTCCGAATATCAGTTGGGGAGCAGATGTGGTTGCTAGCATGCGTAAACATAGTAAGTTAGTTTTTGATTGTCATCTTATGGTTGTTGATCCTGAGCGATATGTGGATGCTTACGCACAAGCTGGTGCAGATATCATGACTATTCATGTCGAAGCCACTAAACACATTCATGGTGCCCTTCAGAAGATTAAAGCTGCTGGTATGAAAGCAGGTGTTGTCATCAATCCTGGTACACCAGTTGAGGCACTTATTCCAGTGCTTGCTTTAGTGGATCAAGTACTTATTATGACTGTAAACCCAGGTTTTGGTGGTCAGGCCTTTATTCCAGAAATGATGTCTAAGGTAGAACAGGTCGTTGAGCTTCGCCAAAAAGGTGGCTATTCATTCGATATTGAAGTTGATGGTGGTGTAGATAACAAAACCATTGCAGCATGTGCCAAGGCGGGGGCTAATGTTTTTGTAGCGGGCTCTTACCTTTTCAAAAATCATGATTTGACTGCACAAGTTCAAACGCTTCGTGATGCTATCGATGCCTAAAATAGCTTTGTTTGTCGGTGGTGAGCTAGGTTGGTTCACTACCGATTTTGATTATTTTGTTGGAGTGGATCGTGCTTGTTTGTACTTACTGGAGTTAGGGCTACCTCTTGACCTGGCTGTAGGGGATTTTGATTCGGTCTCTGAGTCAGAATTAGACGTCATTCAATCGACAGCTAAATCTTGTAAGAAAGCTCCAGCTGAGAAGGATGACACAGACACTGAGTTAGCTTTAAAATTGATTTTTCAAGCTTACCCCGAAGCTGAAGTAACCATTTTTGGTGCTTTTGGTGGCAGGATAGATCATATGTTGTCAAATGTATTTCTAGTCAGTGATCCGCAAATAGCTCCTTTTATGGATCGTATCTGCTTACGAGATAAGCAAAATAAAATTACTTATTGTTCAGAAGGTAAACATGAATTTCTTCCAGAACCTGATATGACTTATATTTCCTTTTTACAGGAAGGTGATGGAGAATTGACGATTTTGGGAGCAAAATACGAATTAACCAGTAGAAATTATTTTCAAAAAAAAATCTATTCCAGCAATGAATTTGTTGATGGTCCAATTCATGTGACGGTACCAAATGGCTACGTGATTATCATCCAGACTAAAGATAGGAGTTAGTATGATCTACCTACTTACACTTTTGACTTTTTTAAGCTTAGGGCTTTTGGTTGTTCTCTACTTGAAGAATGTGGAGTTAAAGGAACAGCTTAACAAGAGTCTGGAAGAAAATGCAGATAATCTTTCAGATCAAATTTCTTTTCAGTTAGAAAATTTTGGTAAAACAAACCAACTCGAAACGACAAAGCAATTGAATCAATTGCAGATGGAACTCTATCAACAATTGACAGATATTCGCGAGGTTTTGCACCAAAACTTGTCCGAAAATCGAGATCGTTCTGATCAACGCCTAGAGCAAATAAATCAGAGCTTGACGCAATCTGTTAAAGATATGCAAGATTCCAATGAGAGACGTTTGGAACAAATGCGTCAGACAGTTGAAGAGAAACTGGAACAAACTTTACAAACACGTTTACAAGCGTCTTTTGAGACGGTTTCAAGACAGCTGGAGTCTGTTAACCAAGGTTTGGGGGAAATGAAAAATGTTGCTAAGGATGTTGGAAGCCTCAACAAGGTCCTTTCAAATACAAAAACACGTGGTATTCGGGGAGAACTTCAATTAGGACAAATTATTGAAGATATATTGACTGTTAATCAGTACGAGCGAGAATTTCCTACAGTATCAGGTTCCAGTGAACGGGTTGAATATGCAATCAAGATGCCTGGAAATCATAAAGACGAATATGTCTACCTCCCGATTGATTCTAAGTTTCCCCTAGAAGATTACTATCGTCTGGAAGATGCCTATGAATCTGGCGATAAAGAGCAGATTGAGAGTCATCGTAGGTCACTTTTGACTAGTATTCGACGATTTGCCAAGGATATTAATAAGAAGTATCTTAATCCACCTGAGACCACCAATTTTGGTATATTATTTTTGCCGACGGAAGGACTTTATGCTGAGGTGGTACGACAGCCAGCCTTCTTTGACGCCCTTCGACGCGAGGAGAATATTGTAATTGCAGGTCCATCAACATTATCTGCACTCTTGAATTCATTGTCTGTAGGATTTAGAACTTTGAATATTCAAAAGAATGCGGATGATATTAGTAAAATTTTAGGCAACGTCAAGTTAGAGTTTGGTAAGTTTGGAGACATGCTTGCTAAGGCTCAGAAACAATTGAATACGGCAAGTAAAACAGTAGATAGTCTTCTTAACACACGAAGCAGGGCAATTGTTAGAGCGCTTGATACCATTGAAACCTACCAAGATAGCGCGACACAAAGTTTGTTGGATTTACCACGATTAGAAAACGAGGATGAGCATGAAAATTAATCAAATGAAAAAAGATGAGTATTTTGAAGGCTTTTATCTGATTAAGCGTGCAGAAGTACGTAAGACACGAGCGGGAAAGGACTATATTGCCTTTACCTTCCAGGATGACTCCGGTGAGATTTCAGGAAATTTATGGGACGCTCAGCCTTATAATGTTGAAGAATTTACTGCTGGTAAGGTAGTTCATATGGAAGGACGTAGAGAGGTTTATAATAATACTCCCCAGGTCAATCAAATTACCTTGCGACTCCCTTCATTTGGTGAGCCAAATGATCCGGCTGACTTTAGGGAAAAGCCACCGGTAAATCCATCCGAAGTGCGTGAATATCTTGAGCAGATGATTTTCAAAATAGAGGAAGCTACATGGCAACGTGTGGTCCGTGCCCTTTATCGTAAGTATAACAAGGAGTTTTTTAGTTTTCCTGCTGCTAAAACAAACCACCATGCCTTTGAAAGTGGATTAGCTTATCATACAGCGACTATGATTCGCTTGGCTGATAGTATTGGAGATATCTATCCAGAGCTAAATAAGAGTCTGCTTTTTGCAGGAATTATGCTCCATGACCTAGCTAAGGTTATTGAATTGACTGGTCCTGAAAATACAGAATATACCGTTCGTGGAAACTTGATTGGTCACATAGCCTTGATTGATGAAGAAATCACCAAAGTTCTTGTCGAGCTTAATATTGATGATACACGTGAGGATGTTGTTGTTTTACGTCATGTCATTTTAAGTCACCACGGGCAATTGGAGTATGGAAGTCCAGTTCGTCCTCGTATCATGGAAGCGGAGGTTATCCATATGATTGATAATCTTGATGCTAGTATGATGATGATGACGACAGCTCTTAACTTAGTTGGACCAGGAGAGATGACTAATCGTCTATTTGCCATGGATAACCGTTCCTTCTATAAACCAAAATTTGATTAGAAGCGAAAGTAAGCGAACATTTAATGCAAAAATTTTCGTTTTTTAATGTATTATGGTATAATAGTTAAAAAGTACAGAAAATATAGGTAATATATGAAATTAAAACGAAGTGAGCGCATGGTAGTGATTTCAAACTACCTGATTAATAATCCATATCAACTAACAAGTCTTAACACCTTTGCAGAGCGTTATGAAGCTGCTAAATCGTCAATCTCAGAAGATGTTGCTATTATTAAAAAGGCTTTTGAAGAAAGCCAAATAGGGGAAATCGAAACAGTAACGGGTGCCTCTGGGGGTGTTATGTTTACACCAACTATTTCTGATGAAGATGCAAGAAGTTTAGTTGAAAATCTTTGTGAGCGCCTTGCTGAGAGTGATCGTATCCTGCCGGGTGGTTATCTCTATCTATCTGATTTATTGAGTACACCATCGATCTTGAAAAATGTTGGTCGTATTATCGCTAGTGCTTTTAAAGGGCAAAAAATTGATGCTGTAATGACTGTTGCAACAAAAGGTGTGCCTTTGGCAAATGCAGTGGCAGATGTCTTGAATATTCCATTTGTTATTGTTCGTCGTGACCTGAAAATCACAGAAGGGTCAACAGTATCAGTAAACTACGTCAGTGGCTCAAGTGATCGTATTGAAAAAATGTTCCTTTCAAAACGCAGTTTGAAACCAAACAGTCGTGTTCTTATTGTTGACGATTTTCTTAAAGGTGGTGGCACTATTACCGGTATGATTAGCTTACTTTCAGAATTTGATAGTGAGTTGGTGGGTGTAGCTGTATTTGCAGAAAATGCTAAAGGTGATCGTGATATCCATGAATATAAATCCTTACTAACTGTGTCTGACATTGATGTGAAAGCACAGAAGGTTGAAGTTGAAGTGGGTAATATATTCGACAAGAACAAGTAGATAATCTATGATATTATTCCTAATTTAACGATTAGGAATTTTTCTTTTTTTGAAAGAAATAATTGACAACAATCATCGAAATGTGATATTATACTAGACGGTACTTTTTACTTTTGGTCTCTCAAAAGTGTACAGAGACGTGCTGACATAAGTTGCAAAAGTACACACAGATATGGACTGTCACCAAGTGCCATATCAACCAAAAATAAAAAAACACAGGAGAATGTAGATGCCTACAATTAACCAATTGGTTCGTAAACCACGTCAATCAAAAGTTGTTAAATCTAAATCACCAGCTTTGAACGTTGGTTACAACAGCCACAAAAAAGTTCAAACTAACGTATCTTCACCACAAAAACGTGGTGTTGCAACACGTGTTGGAACAATGACACCTAAAAAACCTAACTCAGCCCTTCGTAAATTCGCTCGTGTACGTTTGAGCAACCTTATCGAAGTTACTGCTTACATCCCAGGTATCGGACACAACCTCCAAGAACACAGCGTTGTTCTTATCCGTGGTGGACGTGTAAAAGACCTTCCAGGGGTACGTTACCACATCGTCCGTGGTGCACTTGATACTGCAGGTGTAGCTGATCGTAAACAAAGCCGTTCTAAATACGGTGCTAAACGTCCTAAAGGGTAAGAAGGGAGATAAGATAAAATGAGTCGTAAAAATAGAGCGCCTAAACGCGAAGTATTGGCAGATCCATTGTACAATTCAAAAATCGTTACACGTCTTATCAACCGTGTAATGCTTGATGGTAAACGTGGTACTGCTGCAACAATCGTATACGATGCTTTCGAGCAAATCAAAGAAGCAACTGGAAACGATGCTCTCGAAGTATTCGAAACAGCTATGGACAACATCATGCCTGTACTTGAAGTACGTGCACGTCGTGTTGGTGGTTCAAACTACCAAGTCCCAGTTGAAGTTCGTCCAGAACGTCGTACAACTCTTGGTCTTCGTTGGTTGGTTAACGCATCACGTGCGCGTGGTGAACACACTATGAAAGACCGTCTTGCAAAAGAAATCATGGATGCTGCAAACAACACTGGTGCATCAGTTAAGAAACGTGAAGATACTCACAAAATGGCTGAAGCAAACCGTGCCTTTGCACACTTCCGCTGGTAATCATAAGTTTCAAGCTGGATTACAGTCATATATTATTCATAAGCTGAGGCTTTGGAGCTGTAATAGCTTGAGTTTTGGTTCAAATCGTATAATTTATATCGTTTGAAAACCAGTTGAATATTATTGAAGAACGGGTAGGTCCTGCCTATCCGTTTTTTGACAATAATGTTATAATAAATAAGTAAACTAAAATATTTATAGGAGAATAAACCTAATGGCACGCGAATTTTCACTTGCAAAAACTCGTAATATCGGTATCATGGCCCACGTCGATGCTGGTAAAACAACTACAACAGAGCGTATCCTTTACTACACTGGTAAAATTCATAAAATCGGTGAAACTCACGAAGGTGCATCACAAATGGACTGGATGGAGCAAGAACAAGAACGTGGTATCACAATCACTTCTGCCGCTACAACAGCCCAATGGGATGGTCACCGTGTTAACATCATCGATACACCAGGACACGTGGACTTCACTATCGAAGTACAACGTTCACTCCGTGTATTGGATGGTGCCGTAACCGTTCTTGACTCACAATCAGGTGTAGAACCTCAAACTGAGACAGTTTGGCGTCAAGCAACTGAGTATGGTGTTCCACGTATCGTATTTGCCAACAAAATGGATAAAATCGGTGCTGACTTCCTTTACTCAGTAAGCACGCTTCACGATCGTCTTCAAGCAAACGCACACCCAATTCAATTGCCAATCGGTGCAGAAGATGACTTCCGTGGTATCATTGACTTGATTAAAATGAAAGCTGAAATCTATACTAATGACCTTGGTACAGATATTCTTGAAGAAGATATTCCAGCTGATTACGTAGATCAAGCAAACGAATACCGTGAAAAATTGATCGAAGCAGTTGCTGAAACTGACGAAGATTTGATGATGAAATACCTTGAAGGTGAAGAAATCACTAACGATGAATTGAAATCAGCTATTCGTCGTGCTACAATTAACGTTGAATTCTTCCCAGTTCTTTGTGGTTCAGCCTTCAAAAACAAAGGTGTTCAATTGATGCTTGATGCGGTTATTGACTACCTTCCAAGTCCACTTGATATTCCAGCCATCAAAGGTATTAACCCAGATACAGACGAAGAAGAGACTCGTCCTGCTTCTGATGAAGAGCCATTTGCAGCTCTTGCCTTCAAGATCATGGCTGACCCATTTGTAGGTCGTTTGACATTTATCCGTGTTTACTCAGGAATCCTTCAATCAGGTTCTTACGTAATGAACACTTCTAAAGGTAAACGTGAACGTATCGGACGTATCCTTCAAATGCACGCTAACAGCCGTCAAGAAATCGAGCAAGTTTATGCCGGTGATATTGCTGCTGCTATCGGTTTGAAAGATACTACAACTGGTGACTCATTGACTGATGAAAAAGCTAAAGTTATTCTTGAGTCAATCGAAGTTCCAGAGCCAGTTATCCAATTGATGGTTGAGCCTAAGACTAAAGCTGACCAAGATAAAATGGGTATCGGTCTTCAAAAACTTGCTGAAGAAGATCCAACATTCCGTGTTGAAACTAACCCTGAAACTGGTGAAACAGTTATCTCAGGTATGGGTGAACTTCACCTTGATGTCCTTGTTGACCGTTTGAAACGTGAACACAAAGTTGAAGCCAACGTTGGTGCTCCACAAGTATCATACCGTGAAACATTCCGTGCTGGAACACAAGCACGTGGATTCTTCAAACGTCAATCTGGTGGTAAAGGTCAGTTTGGTGATGTTTGGATTGAATTTACTCCAAATGAAGAAGGTAAAGGATTCGAATTCGAAAATGCTATCGTTGGTGGTGTGGTTCCACGTGAATTCATCCCAGCAGTAGAAAAAGGATTGGAAGAATCTATGGCTAACGGT
>DBFVHV010000050.1:0-1989 GCA_048524165.1 Streptococcus sp. | reverse complement strand
ATCTGGTAGGAAGCGAGACTGAGGACAAGATTCCTATCTATGGTATCTCTCAAATCAAGGAAAAGATTGCCCAGGAAGATATTAAAACAGCCATCCTGACAGTGCCATCAGTCAAGGCACAGGAAGTGGCTGAGCTTTTGGTTGATGCCGGAATTGAAGGCATCCTCTGCTTCTCTCCAGTCAACCTCAATCTGCCACGCCACGTGGTTGTCCAGTACGTAGACCTAACGAGTGAGCTACAAACCCTACTCTATTTCATGAAAGAAGAAGAAAAATCAAGGAGAAACAATGACTAAACCAATTATCGGTATCACAGCTAATGTAAGGCCTAATCCAGCCCATGAAGATATCAACTGGTCTTATGCCCCATCTGGCTTTGTAGAAGGAGTTCAAAAAGCTGGTGGTCTAGCAATCCTTCTACCAGTATCCGATCCTTCGGAAGCTAAAACCTATATCTCCATGATTGACAAGCTTATCCTCATCGGCGGTCAAAACGTTGACCCTAAATTCTACAACGAAGAAAATCATGCTAGTGAGGATGACTTTTTCCTCGAGCGTGATCTCTTTGAGATGGCCTTAATCGAAGAAGCTACCAAACAGAAAAAACCGATTTTTTCAATCTGTCGTGGAACGCAACTCATGAATGTTGCCCTTGGTGGTAGTCTCCACCAAGACATTGAAAGACACTGGCAGGACAAGCCTTCCGATTACCTTTACCACGAGATGATTATCAACGAAGATAGTAAGTTAGCGGAAATCTACGGTCGCGAAACCTCTATCAACTCTTTCCACCATCAGAGTATTAAGCACTTGGCCTCTGACCTCCGTGTAATTGCGCGTGACCCTGAGGATAACACAATCGAAGCTGTTGAATCAAACACTCCAGACCTTCGTTACCTTGGTGTTCAGTGGCATCCAGAGCTTCTCCTACACAAACGTGAAGAAGACCTTAAACTCTTTGAATACGTCGTAAACGAACTTTAAAAGCAACTGATACTACATTCAGTTGCTTTTCTTGTGTCTTTAACTGAAAGACTCTGCTTAAAGTTCAAAATCCTCCCTCTCCTCACGAAAGGAATAATAAGTTGATTTTCCAACAATCAGATGATCAAGAAGACAAATTCCCAAGTCGTCACAGGACCGCTTAATCTTTTGGGTAAAATCAATATCATTGCGACTAGGATAGGCTTCCCCCGAAGGATGATTGTGGACCACAATCAAGGAAGTTGCCATCAGATGACAAGCATAATGCAAAATCTCACGTGGCTCGGCAATCGAACGGCGAACCCCACCGATAAAAACTGTCTTTTGCTGAATAATACGATTCTGCGTATCAAGGTAGATGGCCACCAGATGCTCCTGAGGCTTGTCGCCAATATCTAACATCATGCGACGTGCCACCTGCTGACTAGACATAATCTGCTCAGAACGAGCCAACTCAGCCTTCTCAATACGCTTAGCCAACTCCATCATAGCCTTCAGTTCAATGGATTTCACACGCCCAATACCAGGAATCTCCTGAAGCTCACTCAGAGACAAACGAGACAAATCCGCCAAACTCGTCATTCCTTTTAAAATACGGTTGGCCATAGATAGGACCGACTCAGACCTCGTACCCGTTCGCAGCACTATCGCCAACAGTTCCTGGTCAGACAAGACCTCTGCTCCCTTCTGTAAGAGACGCTCACGAGGCAAAAGCCCCGACTCCTCAGCTACAATACTATACATAAGAAAAAAACCTCCTACTTACTTATTCGTAAGTGGGAGGGGGAAGTTATTATTTCAAAGTATTTTTACTACTCTTTGATGTAAATCTACGTTTTATCCTTCTCAAAATATACTTCACAGCGGTTCCTGGACCTACAATAATATATTTGAGGGCACCTTTAATTCCACCGATATTATCAAAATTAATATAGGTATTTGGTAAAGTATCAGGGCGAATATTCAATACAACGTTATCTACAAATGGGGTGATATAGATATCAT
>DBFVHV010000049.1:0-2049 GCA_048524165.1 Streptococcus sp. | reverse complement strand
CAGCTAAACGTTTGGAAGAATTAAAAGCTAGTCCTCAGGCTGAGATTGACCAACAAACAAGTCAACTTCAGACAGCAGAAACTGAACTTAACAAAAAAGTGGAACAATCAAAAGCAAGTGGTCAAGATAAGAACCCTCTTGTCCAGGAGCAATTGACACAAGCTCAAGATGAGATAGCTGACAAGAAGGAGCAAATAAAGGAAGCTCAAGAAAAAGTAAATAGCATTGCTGAACCAAGCTATGATGTCTACACTCGTAGTGAAGCTCCTTGGTCACAAGGTTATGTTTCCTATGAGACTAATGCTTCTGCTTTTCGGAATCTAAGTAATATCTTTCCTGTAATTCTCTACTTTATTGCTGCCTTGGTAACCTTCGTAACGATGGGACGCTTCGTTGAAGAAGAACGCATTAAGGCTGGAACATTCAAAGCTCTTGGTTACCAAAATAAGGACATCATCCGTAAATTCCTCATTTATGGCTTTGTAACCAGCATGATTGGTACTACTATTGGTGTTGCTGCTGGTCACATTCTTCTTCCTTCCATCATATACAGTGGCTTTAAGAAGAGTATCCTAATCGCACCTATTGAGCTACACTTCTATCCTTTTAAAACTCTTCTAGCTATTATTCTTGCTCTCTTGTCCGCTGTTCTTCCTGCCTTTATAGTGGCTAAGCGTGAATTAGGTGAAAAGCCAGCTCAACTTCTTCTTCCAAAACCTCCAACATCAGGTTCTAAGATTCTTCTTGAGCGCATTAGCCCTCTATGGAAACGAATGAGCTTTACACAAAAAGTAACTGCCCGTAATATTTTCCGCTACAAGCAACGGATGTTCATGACTATTTTCGGTGTTTGCGGTTCAATCGCTCTTCTTTTTGCTGGACTTGGTATTCGTTCTTCTATCGGAGACCTTAACACTCGACAATTTCCTAACATCATTCGTTACGATATGATTGTAGCTAATAAGGATAATCTTAATGAGCAAGAAAAAGAAAACTTACAACAATTAATAAACAAAAACAATGTCAAGGAGCATCTTTCTATTCATTACGAAACTCTATCAAAAGATGTAGGAAATAATAATGATAGTCAAGATATCACAACACTTGTCATCCAAGACAAAGATAAAAACACTCTTCAAAATTACATCAAACTCAATGATCGTAAAACTGGTCAGAGACTAGATTTGACAGACAAAGGGATTATTATCTCTGAGAAGTTGGCAGACCTAGCCGGTGTTTCTGTAGGTGATTATTTAACCGTTCAAAATAGTCAGGACAAGGACATTAAACTCAAAGTTGCTGGTATTTCTGAGATGTACATGGGACACTTCATCTTTATGAATGAAACGACTTATAAGAATGCTTTCGGTGAAAAAGCTAATCAGAATGCTAATATTCTTACCCTGAAGAATCACTCAGATAAAAATGTTGAGAAAACAGCAAGTCAATTTATGAAGCTTGATGGTGTAACAGGCGTTGTTCAGAATACAAGTCAAAAAGAACAAATCAAGACCATTGTCAACTCACTTAACCGTGTTATGGCAGTATTGATTGGTGTTTCTATACTCCTTGGTTTAGTTGTTCTCTTCAACCTAACTAATATCAATGTGGCAGAGCGTATTCGCGAATTATCAACTATTAAGGTTCTAGGTTTCTTTAATAAAGAAGTGACGCTCTACATCTATCGAGAAACAATTTACCTTTCACTCATTGGTATCTTGGTTGGATTCGGAGTTCGATTTGGACTGCATCAATACATGGTAGATGTTATCCCTCCTGAAAATATCATGTTCAATCCAAGTCTTGGCTGGCTCATCTACGCCGTTCCAACACTTGTAGTCATTGTCATTCTGACAGGTCTAGGGATCTTTGTGAACCAACATCTTAAGAAAGTCAATATGCTCGAAGCACTGAAATCTGTAGAGTAACAAACAATATAACCTAATAAGTAGAACTGAAATGCTAGAATCACTTCGTCGTTTTAGATAAAAAAACTCAAGTTTATGACTTGAGATTTAAGATTGAAGACAAAGAGGCTGGGACAAAAGT
>DBFVHV010000048.1:0-6312 GCA_048524165.1 Streptococcus sp. | reverse complement strand
CTCATAGATGTCTGGCAGTCCGTGAACAATGCTAACAAAACTACTTGGTAGAGTGACCTGCTTCTCTTTCTCTTCGTGTCGCATCGCGTATGGCGTGGTATCTCTGATAAGTTTCCCTTGATGGAGGACTAAGATACGGTCGGCTGTGTGTTCCACTTCTTCGATATAGTGAGAGGAATAGAGGATAGTTGTGCCAGATTTTTTCAAATCATTGACAATTTCCCAGAAACGCTGACGAGTGGAGGTATCCATACCCGCTGTCGGTTCATCCAAAAAGAGGATTTTAGGTTTATCAATCAAACAAAGGACAAAAGCCAGAAGACGTCTTTGCCCACCTGAGAGTTTGTCCGCAAACTGATGGTACTGGTCTTCCTTGAATCGCAGGAGATCTTGCACCTCTTGATTGGTCAAGGGATTATCAGAAATAGATTGGAAGAAGGCAATCAGCTCTTCCACTTTCAAACTATTTGGAATGGTATTTTCCTGAAGGAGAACCGCAATTTTATTTTTGGCCTTACCTGCCTTTCCATCAATGAGGACCTGACCACTGCTGGGCTTTTTATCACCAAGAATACAAGACATCAAGACAGTCTTACCCGCCCCATTAGGTCCAATCAAGGCGACACAATCTCCCTGATTTATCTCAAAACTAATATCCTCTAAAATGGTCTTTCCCTTGATGCGTTTTCCAAGGGATGTGACTTGAATAACCGTTTCACTCATACCTGTGATTTCCTTTCTTTTGTATAGGAACCATGCTAATTGCCAATAGAGCTGATATCATTGGACTCCCTTAATACTCCACTTCCAACTCCGTACAGAAGAGACTTCCGCTCAGATGAAGCCTTGTTTCAACTTGTTCTAAATCAGATTCAAAACGATCCACCTTTACAGATGATAGGGGATGTGAGATTCCAGTGGTGTCCATGACACAACCATGAGGAAGTCGAATATGAACTTCACCAAACTTAGCATCAAGATGAACTGCTACCTGACTTGATGCAAAGCTGGCTTGACTCAAATCCAGCCACAGCTCACCGAAAGCCATATTCATATCAACCGTTTCGACTTCTTGAGAATAGATGCGATACCTATCCTCAGCCATATATGTCTTAACAGAAATATGAGGTCCTTCTTGGTCGTTTTTATTAACCTTATAGTCTTTAGTGAGACCTTTCTTTTGATTATTCCCAAAGAGAAACTCTAAGGCCAAACCTATTAAAAAGATACCGCTAAAGAGATTCCACTGTGCAAAATCAAGGTTTAACAAGTCATGAACATAGGGTGATAAGAAGGCTAGACCAAGAAAAACGATGAGAGGTCGCTTATTCAAGATACCAAAACTAAAGAAAGCTGAGAAGAAAATCAGATTATAATTAACCATAATCCAAAAATCTGGAATAAAGGCACTAGCGATAAAACAAGCCGCCAATATGAGCAAGACGAAAGTCCAAGCATTAAACCGTTTCATAAGAGAACTCCTTTCTTGCAAATGATTGCAAATTTTTCATTATTTTAACTATCAGTATAGCACTAATTGTAAACGTATTCAATGTTATATTAAAAGGATTTGCAAGAAAAAAAGAGCTTTCGCTCTTTCATCATTTTCAATGTTTGATAGTCACCTGGCCGAAAGATACTGAGCCTGTTAAAGCTACTGTAGTGCTTGACAACTCTCCTTCTCCTAGACTATCGTAGCCTTTAACTCCTGCTAGGCTAGTATGAAGTCCGTGGGTATCCACTTGCCAATCCTTGGGCACTCTAATGATGACCTGAGAAAAATTGGCCTGAACCACAATCTGAGGTCGGTCCGTCATAAACTGGGCCTGACGCAAATCAAGAGTCAAACGCCCAAAATCAGCATTGGCATAGACAGTTTCAAGATTTTGAGAAGTCACCACCTGAACAGACTCTGAAAAGAGACTCTTAGCAAAAACCTCTCGTTCACGTTCTTTGAAAACCTTGTAAGAGAAGTTTTTCTTATAACTTGGCTTGCTCAAACGGTCCATCGCAATACCTAAGATAAGAATTCCTACAAAGAGTGTCCATTCCGAATAATCCAATCTGAAAAGATCATGGATATAGGTAGACAGAAAGGCCATCCCCAAGAAAAAGAGAAATTTGCCCTTAGATTGCCAGCTCAAAAGCACAAATAGCAAGGCCAAAATCAATTTATAATTAAAAGCCAAATACAAATCTGGAATAAAAGCTGTTGCGATAAAATAGGCTGCAATGATCAGTAAGGTAATAACACCTGCATTAAAGCGTTTCATAACAAGTCCTTTCTATATTCTGTCCTTGAGTTTTTCCACAAAGAGGTAGGCCGCTGGACAGAAAAGCGTATTTTTGATAGTCAAATGATTAATCTGATAGATTTTCTTACGATCCGTGTGGGGAAAAGCTGCACAAGCCTTGGGGCGGACATCATAGATATCACAGAGATTATCAGGCCCCAAGAATGGACAAGGCATAGACTTGAAGACCTTATCACCATCCTCATCTACCTGCAAGTACATCTCCTCAAAGGCAGGTAACTTCATGCGAAAATGCTTGGCAATGCGAGTGATGTCCTGCTCTGTGAAATCTGGCCCTAGCGTCTTACAACAATTTGCACACTGAGTACAATCAATTTCTTGGAAGACTTCATTATGCACCTCCTGAACAATCTTATCTAAATTTTTAGGGGCCTTCTTCTTGAGCTGCGCTAGAAACTTGCGATGTTCCCCCTGCTTTTGACGTGCCAACTCCTCGTAACGTTTGACATCAATAGTCTGTGACATGTGTTTTCTCCGATGATTTATAATTCTTCCATCTATTATAGCATAAAAGAAATAGAGCCTAGCATGAACTAGACTCTATGTTAGTTAGACAACTAATATTTGCATGAAAACTGTGGCCATAACTCCTTCTTCTCTTACGAAATCATAAAAAGTAAATCGACCTTTCTCAACAAATCTTACAATAATGTTAGATTGAATTTTGCAACTTTTTAAAGAGTGCATTTTTATGGAAAAAATTCTTTGAGTCTTCAAAGAAAATATAGTATTATAATAGAGTTGATGTTGGTTTATCATCAACCATCGACAGCTTCATCGAACAATGAGAACATTACTTATTTATGTCACGAATGGGCGTGACGTTTCTACAAGGTGCCGTAACACCTAACAATGAGTAAGCTAACATAGTCATAGAAAGATTTTTACTGTCTTTTTGTGATTTCAAAGGCTTGCTTTGCAGGCCTTTTTCTGTTATTCGATGGTTTTGATTTTTGTCAGAGTCTCAATAAAATCTGAAATAAATCAAGACACAGCATTGTTATTCAATTTATAGGAGGTAATATGAAATTACTGGAAGACCGCATTCTCAATGATGGGAATGTCCTTGGGGAAAATATCCTCAAAGTTGACTCTTTCCTAACTCACCAAGTAGACTTTGAGCTCATGCGTGAAATTGGAAAGGTCTTTGCTGACAAGTTCAAGGACGCTGGTATCACCAAGGTGGTGACTATCGAGGCATCTGGTATTGCACCAGCCCTCTATGCGGCTGAGGCCTTGGATGTCCCTATGATTTTTGCTAAGAAGGCTAAAAATATCACCATGAATGAAGGTATCCTCACTGCTGAGGTTTACTCTTTCACTAAGCAGGTGACTAGTACTGTCTCTATCGCAAGCAAGTTTCTCACTCCTGAAGATAAGGTTCTCATCGTTGATGATTTCCTAGCGAACGGCCAAGCTGCCAAAGGTTTGATTCAAATCATTGAAGAGGCTGGCGCACACGTCGAAGCTGTCGGAATCGTTATCGAGAAATCCTTCCAAGATGGGCGTGCTCTTTTGGAAGAAGCCGGCTACCCAGTGGTTTCACTTGCTCGTTTGGATCGTTTCGAAAATGGTCAAGTCGTATTTAAGGAGGCAGATATCTAATGCAAAATAAAGAGAAACACTCGCAGGCGGCAATCTTAGGACTGCAACACCTACTCGCTATGTACTCAGGATCAATCCTGGTTCCAATCATGATTGCTGGAGCTTTGGGCTATTCGGCTCATCAATTAACCTACTTGATTTCAACTGACATCTTCATGTGTGGTGTGGCAACCTTCCTCCAACTTCAACTCAATAAACACTTTGGTATTGGTCTTCCAGTTGTGCTTGGAGTTGCCTTCCAATCAGTGGCTCCACTCATTATGATTGGTAAGAGTCATGGTAGCGGTGCTATGTTTGGTGCCCTTATCGTTTCAGGGATTTATGTTATCCTTGTTTCTGGTGTCTTTTCAAAAGTTGCCAACCTCTTCCCTTCCATCGTTACGGGATCGGTCATCACAACTATTGGTTTGACCCTTATCCCTGTCGCTATCGGAAATATGGGGAATAACGTTGATAAACCAACTGGTCAAAGCCTCTTCCTTGCAGCTATCACGGTTCTTATCATCCTCCTAGTTAATATTTTCACTAAAGGATTTATCAAATCAATCTCAATCTTAATTGGTTTGGTTGTAGGTACTGTTATCGCAGCAAGCATGGGCTTGGTTGACTTCTCGCCGGTAGCTGCGGCACCTGTTGTCCATGTGCCAACACCATTCTACTTCGGAATGCCTAAATTTGAGTTATCATCAATCATCATGATGTGTATCATCGCTACTGTGTCAATGGTTGAATCAACTGGGGTTTACTTGGCGCTTTCTGATATTACCAAAGACCCAATTGATAGCACTCGCCTCCGTAACGGTTACCGAGCTGAAGGTATGGCCGTTCTCCTTGGTGGACTCTTCAATACCTTCCCATACACAGGTTTCTCTCAAAACGTTGGTCTTGTGAAGTTGTCAGGCATTAAGAAACGCTTGCCAATCTACTACGCAGCTGGCTTCCTTGTTCTTCTCGGACTCCTACCTAAGTTTGGTGCCTTGGCTCAAATCATCCCAAGCCCAGTCCTTGGTGGCGCTATGCTTGTCATGTTCGGTTTTGTTTCTATCCAAGGGATGCAAATCTTGGCGCGTGTTGATTTCGCCAACAACGAACACAACTTCTTGATTGCTGCGGTATCCATCGCTGCAGGGGTTGGTCTTAACGGCAGCAACCTCTTCAACAGCCTACCAAATGCTTTCCAAATGTTCTTCTCAAACGGTATCGTGGTCGCAAGCTTGCTTGCCATCGTCCTCAATGCCATTTTGAATCATAACAAAAAAGAAAAATAACACAAGAACACCTGAGTCACTTGACTTAGGTGTTTTCTTTGAAATTAAAATCTTCAAGTTGTAAAGCAAAAGAAAAGACTAAGCAACTACTCTGTCTTGCTTTTACTGAAAGTAGCTCATACTATTTAATTCTTACGATTGACTTATTTTCAATTCTATAGACAGCATCATAATCTTCCAGATTGTAATGATGGGCAATTTCAATAATACTATTAGGCAACTGTTTCAAGACATTTCTAATTTCTCTCGAACTTGCTTCATCTAAAGACGCCATCATCTCATCCGCAAGTAAAACTTGCTTGCCCCTCAAAATAGCACGTGCAATCTCCAGTTTTATGATTTGACCACCTGAAAAGTTATCTCCAGTTAATTCATAGTCTAATTGGTGACAACAAGCCACCCATAGCCCAACCTTTTTTAGTGTTGAAATGAGCAATGAGTCAGAATAATCTTGATAAAGAGTTAGATTATGTCGCACACTTGTATGAAAGACATAAGGATTTTGATGAATTATTGCAACATTATCCAAATTTGGAGTCAGTTTCCTTCCATCAATGCTTTTGAAAATGATTTCCCCACTATAAGACTTATCTTGCCCTGATATTAACCTAAAAAGTGTTGTTTTTCCAATACCACTATCACCAACTATAAGGTTATGCTGAGACAATGAAAAGGTAACCGTAACATCTCGAAAAATCTCTTGATTATCATAAGATTTAGTGACGTTTTTTAACTGAATTTCTTCTAGAGTATGTATGTGATGCCCTTTTGAAGGAATTTCTGCCTCGCTTCCAAATGTCAATAATTTATCTTTTATCACTTGACTTGATTGAATACTTGCAATAGCCTCCAGAATTTGTTGTAAGGGGTTAATAAGATATGTTGAAGCAGACATCATAGCAATAAGTGTAGTGATTGAATTTTGTTTCATGACAAGACCAATCACAAACGGTCCAATCAAGCCGACAGCTTTCAGAGGTCCTGTCCAAAACATAACTAAATTCTGAAGTGTATAATACTTAAATTGTGTCGTCTCCATCTCACTAAGGGTTATGAGAGTTTGCCTTACATTCTCTTTTTCTGCTTGGTTGCAAATAATCGTTTCAATCCCTTTACCAAAGTCT
>DBFVHV010000047.1:0-10146 GCA_048524165.1 Streptococcus sp. | reverse complement strand
AAGATTCTCCTATATAATCGTGTAGAGTTTATTCTAGATAGTCAGGGAAATTTTCTCAATGAGGTCGATGCGGAGCAGGTGACCGAGAGTGGCGTGGTTAATGGTGCTAGTTTCAACTATGGCAATTTCAAACGCCACTGGCAACTGGATGTGGAGCCGGTTCAACCACATGATCCTGCCTTTCGTAATCGGATGACCAAGGGTTTTCGATCACCAAACAAATTGAGGAAGAAGTGGGGCCGAAAAGAGCCTGAGCATTTTGACAAGTCTTTTTACAATCCAAATGGTATCTATGCCCAGTCCCATAGATCTTTGGCTAATGATGTCAAACGTCAAGCCAGAACTTTTCTCGCCATGGTTTATGGGTTCAAACCGTTTCATACAAAGCAATCAAAGGAGGTTCATATGTCTAAACAACCACAAAACAATAAAGGGACAGCGGTTCTAGGATCACTTGTCTTTATGGCCTTATACGCCCTAGGTATTTGGCACAATGCTGTCCGAGGAAATATTCCTTTCCTTATTCTTTGGAGTGTCTTACTCCTAATTAATCTCAGCTATTTAATTCTCCGCTTGAGAAAATAAAAAAAGAAAGTGATATGGACCTAAATGGTAAGAATTTAGATCTGTATCACTTTTTGTATATTCAATTATAGCTTACCACTTGCTTTCTTCTGGGATAATAATCCAGCAAATGATGTAGAAAAGAAAACCTGTTCCAAATAAGAAAATTGCTGCAGCCCAGATAAGGCGAATAATGACAGGGTCAATGTCAAGATATTTAGCGATACCAGAACAAACACCGGCAATAATTTTGTTGTTTGGATCTCTTCTGAGTTCTTTTTTCATATGATTTACCTCCGTACTTCCTTATTATACCATAACACCTTGATGTCTTTGGCTTTAAGGAAGCATAAAGTAGACAATCCCCATATATTGAAGAGCCGAAGCCAACATGATGAAGAGGTGCCAAATCATGTGGAAGTATGGTTTTTTCTTAGCATAGAAAGCTGCACCAACCGTGTATGACAATCCTCCAGCAAGCATGAGTCCCCAAAAGGCAGGTCCTGTCTTAGTGACGATAGCTGGAATAATGAAGATAACCAACCATCCCATCATCAGATAGAGGAAGAGGGAGAATTTTTCATTGATTTTTTTAGCAAAGATTTTGTAGAGAATACCAAAAATTGTTGTTCCCCATTGGAGGAGGATGATGCTGTAGCCTAGCCATCCGCCAACCAGTGAGAGGGCAACAGGGGTGTAGCTTCCAGCAATGGCGATATAAATCATGCTGTGGTCAATAATTCTTAGAACCATCTTGTGGGGTGAGTTATAATCCATAGCATGATAGATGGCTGAACTCAAAAACATGAGGAAGAGACTGATGACAAAAACGGACATCCCGACGGCAGCAATCATGCCGTAGCCGTTGTTGGCATGAACAGCAGTAATTGGCAATAAGACCAGCATGGCCATAGCTCCGACGGCGTGAGTCACGCTGTTAGCCACTTCCTCACCAAAGCTAAGTTTTTTACTGAGTTTGAGGTTGGGAGAAGTATTAAAAGTAGCAGTATTAGACATTGTTTTCTCCTTCAAGGTCGTTCAAAAGTTGATGTGTAGCTCGGTAGCATTGAAGCGTCTGACAGGCTGAGAGTATGACTTGCGGAGCCTCTTGGGGAAACTGACCATTCATACAGGCTACAAAGTCATTGTAGTAACTCTTTTGACTTTCAGCATCTGTACGTAGGATTTCCAAGGTTTTAGCAATCTCAGAAATCTCAAAGACGGTCTTCAGACTAGTGATGACAATAAGTCTAGCTAGCTGAGCAGCATTATATTTTTTCTTGATGGGTTTTGCGACATGGCCATGTTTGACATAATTATTGACCATAGAGGCGGTTAGCCCCTTGTCGTTTGGTCCTAAAGTACTTTGGGTGACCTGATTGACATAGAGCAAAACCTGATCTAAATAGAGTTCAATCTCTGGTAATTCTTCCCAGAGAGGGTATTGTTGTGTTGTCAAATTATAAAAACCTCTTTATCTAGTTTTCATAACTAGATTATAACATTATAGAAATTCAAGTCAAGTCAGAACTTACGAGAAATGAAAAAGATGTTGAGATAATATTTCCAACATCTTTATTTTTTATGTAATAAGGCAGAGTTATTTTTAAAACTGCTTCAGTATCTCTTTTTATGGGGTTCTAAGTTTCTCCAAAATTGCTTGTGCAGTTTCTTGATTCATATGTTTGGCCTTGAGAAGTTCAGCCAAAACGTGAGGCATCTCTTCAGGGCTAGCACCGGCTAATAGGGCTAGAGATTTGGCCTGAAGTTTCATATGTCCTGCTTGGATTCCTGTTGAAGTCAGAGCTTTGAGAGCAGCCAGATTTTGTGCCAAACCAAGAGAGACGATGATACTGGCTAGGGTTTTGGCATCTGGATTGTTAAGTAAGTCATGGGCGATAGAAACACTAGGGTTAAGTCCGATTGAACCGCCACGGGTTGCAATTGGCATGGGGAGGGTTAATTCTCCAACTAGTTCCTTAACTTCCTGATTATAAGTCCATGTGGATAGACCATGGTAGCTACCATCCTTGCTAGCATAGGCGTGGCTCCCAGCCTCAACTGCCCGCCAATCATTGCCAGTTGCGATAACTAGGGCATCAATACCATTGAAAATTCCCTTATTATGGGTAGCTGCTCGGTAGGGGTCCACTTGAGCCAGTTGGCTGGCCATCTCCACTTTCTTAGCCAGGTCATGTGCCTCTTCCTTATTACGACTGAGGAAGCGTGTGCTAAGACGACAAGTCGCTGTCACTAGACTCTCGGTGGCAAGATTTGAGAGAATGGCCATGAGACTTTGACCTTCTGAGAGATTTTCCAATTCTGGCACCAGGGCCTCCATCATAGTGTTGACCATATTGGCTCCCATGGCTTCTTGGGTATCAACGGCTAGATAGACAATGAGGAAGTCCCCCTTAGTCTCAGTCCAGAGCTTGCGTGGTCCTCCCCCACGCTTAACAATAGAAGGATGAGCCTCTTTGGCAATCTCTATGAGGTCCTGATTGGCTGCTTGAATTTTACTTGAAGCAGAGACCTTATCAGGAACATCAAAGAGGGCTACTTGGCCAATCATCTGACGGTCATGAATCTTGGTTGTAAAGCCACCAGAGCGCTTAATGAGCTTGCTAGCATAGGAAGCAGCGGCGACAACTGAGGGTTCCTCGGTAACCATAGGAACCTGATAGGTTATACCGTCTACCAATACATCTGGGCAAACGGCAAAGGGAAGTGTAAATCGACCAATAACATTTTCAGCCATTTGATTGGCTGTTTCAAGGGTAAGTTGTTGGTCCTTATCCAGAAGATCTTGATTTTCCTGAGACAAAAGAGCATTCTTTTTCAAATGCTCTTTACGTTCTTGCGGTGTCTTCTTGGAAAAACCAGTCCAAGAGAGTTTAGTCATATTAATTTCCTTTATAGATACGTTGGTGTTCAGAGATTTCAGTCAAACGGAAAGGTCCAGTTTGATAAGTAGCGAATTGGGTTGAGCCAGTGTCATCCAATTGAGCCTCTTCATAGAAAAGTTCCTCATAGTCAGCAACACTCAAATTATGACGTTGGGCAAAGGTATCTAGACGATCAGAACGAAGCATATCTTTGTAGCCTTCCACTAAACGTCCTGAGAAAATTTCAGAGACTGCTCCAGAACCATAAGAGAAGAAACCAATTCTATCTCCTGCTTTGAGATTTTGTGACTGTTCAAGCAAAGAAAGAAGTCCAAGATAAAGTGATCCTGTATAGATATTTCCGATTTGGCGACTATAGGTAATAGAAGCTTCGAAGTTACTTGTGAGACGCTCTTTATTTTCTGGATTCAAATCTTTGGGAATAATCTTATTAAGTCCCTTAAGAGCCAATTTAGGATAGGGAAGGTGAAGGCAAAATGCTGCGAAATCAGTGAAATCGACTTGATGACGTTCCTGATAAGCTACCCAAGTTGTCTTCAAACTATCAAGGTACTGCTTGGTTGAATAGATGCCTTGAACAAATGGCGTTGAACTATAGTTTGGACGCCAGAAGTCCATGACATCACGGGTTTGTGCCACATTGTCATCAGCAAGCTCTAAAATACGTGGATTCTGACTGACTAGCATGGCTACGGCACCAGCTCCCTGGGTTGATTCACCTGAGGATCCTACACCATAGCGGGCAATGTCACTGGCGATAACTAGAACCTTGCTATCTGGGTGAGTTGCTACGTGCAATTTAGCGTAGTTAAGACCAGCAGTTGCTGCATAGCAAGCCTCCTTCATTTCAAAAGAACGGGCAAAAGGTTGAATCCCCAAAAGACTGTGAACATAGACAGCAGCAGCCTTTGACTGGTCAATGGAAGACTCAGTAGCCACGATGACCATATCGATAGCTTTTTTGTCATCGTCATTTAAAATATCAGTCGCCGCATCAGAGGCAAGCGTCACAATATCTTCTGTAATCGGCGTAATACTGGTTGCATCAAGCATCAGACCTTTGCTGAATTTTTCAGGCTCCGCCCCACGGGCAAGAGCGAGATCAGCCATGTTTAGAACATATTGACTGGTCGCAAAACCAATCTTATCAATTCCAATAGACATATGATGTTTCCTTTTTTTTCTTCATTGTAGAGTATCCAGAGGATACTAATCTATAGTGATTTTACCATAAAAGAGGGCTTTCGCCTTGAAAAAACTTTGATAGTTAGTAACACTTTATTTTTTTGATACGAACTGAGGATTTCAAAAGACGTAGTTTTGGTATTCCCATAGCTTTTAGTTCTCATTTGCACCAGAATAGGGTAAAATTGAAATGGCACTATACTAGTTTTTTAGCTATGTTAGAAAAGTAAAATTGTTGTTATATATTGAAATCATTGCGAGCGTTAAGTGAGACTTTCCGCTGTGAGATAAGTGTCTGTAAATAAAGTGTTTTGTTTACAGACACTCGGAATTTTTGAGACCATAGGCTCAAAAATTAGTCTTGGAACTTCGAAGAAGTTCGCAGACGTCCGTAATCACTTAAGGAAAGTCTCAAAAAATACTTTGTTTTCAGTGGAATAAAGAGGAAAATCATGACAAAAGCAGACACTATTTTTAAAGAAAATATCGCTAAAATCCTGGAAGAAGGCGTTTGGTCAGAACAAGCACGTCCTAAATACAAGGATGGCACAACTGCCAATTCCAAATACATCACAGGGTCTTTTGCAGAATATGATTTGAGCAAGGGAGAGTTTCCTATTACCACTCTTCGTCCTATTGCTATCAAATCTGCTATAAAAGAAGTGCTTTGGATTTACCAAGACCAGTCAAATAGCCTAGATGTCCTTGAAGACAAGTATAATGTTCATTATTGGAATGACTGGGAAGTTGAAGGTGTACCTGCCAATAATGGGGACAAGCGTTCGATTGGTCAGCGCTATGGGGCGGTCGTTAAGAAGCATGAGATTATTAACCGTTTGTTAGCTCAGTTGGAGGCTAATCCGTGGAATCGCCGTAATGTCATCTCCCTTTGGGATTACGAGGCCTTCGAGGAGACAGCAGGACTTCAGCCTTGTGCCTTCCAAACCATGTTTGACGTTCGTCGTGTGGGTGAGTACATTTATTTGGATGCTACTTTGACGCAACGTTCTAACGATATGTTGGTGGCTCATCATATTAATGCTATGCAGTATGTGGCCCTTCAGATGATGATTGCCAAGCATTTTGGTTGGAAAGTTGGTAAATTCTTTTATTTCATCAACAACCTCCATATCTATGACAATCAATTTGAACAAGCTGAGGAACTCCTCAAGCGTCAGCCGTCTGATTGCCAACCACGCTTGGTCCTCAATGTTCCTGATGGAACTAATTTCTTTGATGTCAAACCGGAAGATTTTGAATTGGTTGACTATGATCCTGTTAAACCTCAACTCAAATTTGACTTAGCAATTTAATAAATGCTTATGATTTAAGCCCATAAAGAGCTGGCAAAGTTTTTTCCAAGCTCTTTTTCTCTTTTTTTGTTAGAATGGATTGTAAACTTAAAAAGAAAAGGAAATACTGTGTCTAAACAACTCATTGCTATTTGGGCGGAAGCTCATAACCATGTTATTGGGAAGAATCACACCATGCCTTGGCACTTGCCTGCTGAACTGGCACATTTCAAGAAAACGACCATGGGCTCAGCAATTCTCATGGGACGTGTGACCTTTGATGGCATGAACCGTCGTTGCCTTCCAGGACGTGAAACCTTGATTTTGACACGAGATAAGGACTTCGACTGTGAGGGTGTAACGACCGTTACGAGTGTTGAGGAAGCTCTGGCTTGGTTCGAACAGCAAGATAAGGACCTCTATATTGCTGGTGGTGCTGGTGTCTACAAGGCTTTTGATGGACATTATGATGCGCTCATCAAGACAACTATTGAGGCTGATTTAGAGGGAGACACGTATTTTCCACAACTAGATATGACGGCATTTAAAGAGGTATCACGTGTTCGCGTGGCCAAGGATGATAAAAATGCCTATGACTTTAGTATAAGTCGCTATGAAAAAGAAGGAGACTAGGTTCATGCAACGTAGTGTTTTTGGATTATTTACTGCATTATTGGGAGTACTTTGTGTACTTTCCGCTATTCCTGCCTTTCGTAAGAAACGTTATGGGTTAGCAGTTTTTCTCTTTTTAAATGCTTTTACTAACCTTGTCAATACTATTCACGCCTTCTATGGCACCCTATTTTAGAAAAGAGTGAGGAATAAATGGCTGGAAATCGTAATGAAGAAATGGTTTATTGTTCATTTTGTGGCAAAAACCAAGAAGAAGTAAAGAAAATTATCGCTGGGAATGGCGTCTTTATCTGTAACGAATGTGTGGCCTTGTCACAAGAAATCATTCGTGAGGAAATGGCAGAAGAAGTTTTGGCTGACTTGGCTGAAACTCCGAAGCCAAAAGAACTTTTAGATATTTTGAACAACTATGTCGTGGGGCAGGACCGTGCCAAACGTGCCTTGGCGGTAGCTGTTTACAATCACTATAAACGTATCAATTTCACAGAAAGTCGTGAAGACAATGATGTGGATTTGCAAAAATCAAATATTCTCATGATTGGACCAACTGGTTCAGGGAAGACTTTCTTGGCTCAGACCTTGGCTCGTAGCTTGAATGTTCCATTTGCGATTGCGGATGCAACATCATTGACAGAGGCAGGTTATGTGGGTGAGGACGTGGAAAATATCCTCCTCAAACTGATCCAAGCGGCAGACTTCAATATCGAACGTGCGGAACGTGGTATCATCTATGTTGACGAGATTGATAAGATTGCTAAAAAGGGTGAAAATGTATCAATCACTCGTGACGTTTCTGGTGAAGGGGTTCAACAAGCTCTCTTGAAGATTATCGAAGGAACAGTAGCCAGCGTTCCCCCTCAAGGTGGTCGTAAACACCCTAACCAAGAGATGATTCAAATTGATACTAAGAATATTCTCTTTATCGTGGGTGGTGCTTTTGATGGTATCGAAGATATCGTTAAGCAACGTCTTGGTGAGAAAATCATTGGGTTTGGTCAAAATAATAAGGCAATTGATGACGAGTCATCATACATGCAAGAAATTGTGGCTGAAGATATCCAAAAATTTGGTCTTATCCCTGAATTTATCGGACGTTTGCCGGTTCTTGCGGCCCTCGAACAGTTAACGGTTGACGACTTGGTGCGTATTTTGACAGAGCCTAGGAATGCCTTGGTGAAGCAGTATCAAACCCTCTTGTCTTATGATGGGGTTGAACTTGAGTTTGACCAGGATGCCCTTGAGGCTATTGCAAGTAAGGCAATTGAACGTAAGACTGGTGCGCGTGGGCTTCGCTCTATCATTGAAGAAGTCATGATGGATGTTATGTTTGAAATTCCTAGTCAGGAAGATGTCACTAAGGTTCGTATCACCAAAGAAGCTGTTGATGGGAAAGCTGCTCCAGTATTGGAAACAGCATAAGGAGGACCTATGGCTGAAGAACAAGTCCTAAATACGCACAACGCTGAGATTTTACTCAGTGCGGCAAATAAGAGTCACTACCCACAAGATGACCTACCTGAAGTTGCCCTAGCAGGACGATCGAATGTTGGTAAGTCAAGCTTTATCAATACACTTCTTGGTCGTAAAAACCTAGCACGTACCTCTGGGAAACCAGGAAAAACACAGTTACTCAATTTCTACAATATTGACGACAAGCTACGCTTTGTGGATGTTCCAGGTTATGGTTATGCCCGTGTTTCCAAAAAAGAGCGTGCCAAATGGGGAAAAATGATTGAGGAGTACCTTGTGACTCGAGATAATCTTCGTGTCGTTGTTAGCTTGGTTGACCTCCGACATGAGCCAACTCAGGACGATATTCAAATGTATGAATTTCTAAAGTATTATGAAATTCCAGTTATTGTTGTAGCGACTAAGGCTGATAAGATTCCTCGTGGAAAATGGAACAAGCATGAATCGATCATTAAGAAAAAACTCAATTTCGACAAAAATGACCATTTCATCGTTTTTTCATCTGTCACACGTGACGGCTATGATGAGGCATGGGATACTATTTTGGCAGAATTGTAAGAAAAGCTCGGTTAATCCGAGTTTTTTTCTTGCCATAGTTTTTGTCTATCTCTTTGATAGTTTCAACCTATTATCCAAAGATCTTTTATTGTGATAAGCTTGTTTTATTACATCTATTGGAGGAATCTATGGAAAACCATAATTATGAAAATGAAGGTCAGTTCCAACGGAAGATGACCTCACGCCACCTCTTTATGCTCTCGCTAGGTGGTGTTATTGGTACCGGTCTATTTTTGAGTTCAGGCTATACGATTGCACAAGCAGGTCCCCTTGGTGCTATCCTCTCTTATCTTGTGGGGGCTGTTGTCGTTTACTTGGTTATGCTTTCGTTGGGGGAGTTAGCAGTAGCTATGCCAGTGACGGGATCCTTTCACACCTATGCCACTAAGTTTATCAGTCCTGGAACAGGTTTTACTGTAGCCTGGCTTTATTGGATTTGTTGGACGGTTGCCTTGGGGACAGAATTCCTTGGTGCGGCCATGCTGATGCAACGCTGGTTTCCGTCAGTTCCGGCTTGGATTTTTGCAGCCTTCTTTGCCTTAGTAATTTTTGGGATTAATGCTTTGAGTGTGAGATCTTTTGCGGAAGCGGAATCCTTCTTCTCGTCAATCAAAGTCATTGCTATCCTTGTTTTCATCATACTAGGTTTAGGAGCTATGTTTGGTTTGGTGAGTTTTGAAGGTCACCGTGAGGCTATTATGTTTAAGCATTTGACGGCTAATGGTCTCTTTCCAAATGGAGGTCTTGCCATTGTTTCAGTCATGTTGGCGGTTAATTATGCCTTTTCAGGAACAGAGTTAATCGGTATCGCAGCTGGTGAGACAGACAATCCTAAGGAAGCTGTTCCACGTGCTATTAAAACAACTATTGGACGTTTGGTTATCTTCTTTGTCTTGACCATTGTGGTCTTGGCTTCACTTCTTCCCATGAAAGAAGCAGGGGTATCTTCAGCACCTTTCGTTGATGTTTTTGACAAGATGGGGATTCCATTTGCGGCAGACATCATGAACTTTGTTATCCTGACAGCTATTCTTTCGGCTGGAAATTCGGGGCTCTATGCTTCAAGCCGAATGCTTTGGTCTTTGGCCAATGAGGGAATGCTCAATAAAAAACTAGTGAAAATCAATAAGCATGGTGTTCCAATGACAGCTCTTTTGATTTCCATGGCCGGAGCAGTTTTATCGCTCTTCTCAAGTATCTATGCAGCGGATACGGTTTATCTAGCTTTGGTATCAATCGCTGGTTTTGCGGTTGTTGTTGTTTGGCTTTCCATTCCTATGGCGCAAATTAATTTCCGAAAACAGTGGAATCTAGAACATTCCGATGATGAGTTGGATTACAAGACACCATTTAATCCAATCCTACCTTATATCACAATCATTCTGTTGGCTATTTCTGTGCTTGGGATTGCTTGGGATAGTTCACAACGTGCGGGACTCTATTTCGGTATTCCTTTCATGATTTTCTGTTACCTTTATCACTACCTGCGCTTTAAAAAATGGTAAGGAGGCCTTTTATGGCAACATTTAAAGATTATT
>DBFVHV010000046.1:0-14030 GCA_048524165.1 Streptococcus sp. | reverse complement strand
GTCGCTAGAGCGTCGTGTTAGTGAGACTTTTACTTCCAAAATTCTGACTCTTGGTTCTGTTCGCTTGGACCAAGAGGAACAGGAGTTGGTAGCTGGCAACGCTATTAGACTTTCAAGTAGAGAGACCAAGTTAATGGCCCACTTCATGCACAACCCTGCTAAGAAATTAACCACTGATCACCTTTTTAAAACTATCTGGGATGATGAGGAAGATGTGGACGAGTCAATTGTCTGGGTCTATATTTCCTATCTGCGCCAGAAATTGCAAGCCATTCAAGCGGATATCAGTATTCTTGGTGAAAAGGGTGGCGACTTCTGCCTTCTGCAAAATTAGAAAGGAGTAGCCCATGTTTAGACGTTTACGACTTCAGTTTATAACAATTGCTTCTTTGGCTATCCTCTTCATTTTGATCTTTACGGTGGGAATCATCAACACTGTGAGGTCCTTCCAGACGGAGCAGGAAATTAGCAAGGTCCTCAACACACTCACAGAAAATAGTGGAAGCTTCGGAAAAATCAAAAAAATTGAGACTGATCAAGGGCGCGAGATTCCATCAGATAGCTTTCGTTTTTTCAGTGTGACCTTGTCTGATGATAAGGTTGTTAGCCAAGATACCAGCCATACGTCCCTAATAAACGACGAGGAAGCGGCTAGATATGCCCTGACAGTTAGTCGCTTGCCCAATAATCTTGGAACAATTAGAGAAAACAATATCAATCTGAGTTATCAGGTTAGCAAAGTCAGCAAAGATAAAATCCTTGTAGTCTTTTTGGACACGACCTCTTATTATAATTCTTCCCAAGCCTTGTTCAATCTTTCTATTCTTTTATCACTGTTTGCTTTTATCTTTTTTGTCATCATTGTCAGTGCTTTGTCAGGAATCGTCATTCGCCCCTTCATTCGAAATTACGAAAAGCAGCGGCGTTTTATCACCAATGCTGGTCATGAATAAAAGACACCGTTAGCTATTATTTCTGCTAATACGGAGTTACAGGAACTCATGACAGGGGAGAATGAATGGACCAAGTCAACTAATGACCAGGTGGCACGTTTGACCAATCTAATCAATTCTCTTGTGGCTCTATCTCGTCTGGAGGAGCAGCCAGACATTGTTCTTCAGGATGTGGATTTTTCCTATATTACAAAGGATGCAGCCGAGGACTTTAAGGGACCTGTCGTCCGAGATGGCAAATCCTTCGTTATGGATATCACTCCAGATATCCATGTAAAGGCCGAGGAAAAGTCTCTCTTTGAACTTGTAACTCTCCTAGTGGATAATGCTAACAAGTATTGTGATCCAGAAGGAACGGTTACGGTAAGACTTCGTCAGATTGGAAGAAGGCGTAAAAGGGCTTGTTTAGAGGTGTCAAATACCTATAAAGAAGGTAAGGAAGTTGATTGTAGTAAGTTTTTTGAGCGCTTTTATCGTATTGATGAGTCCCATAATAACAAAGAGCACAGTGGTTTCGGCATAGGTCTATCCATGGCGCAAAGCATGGTCAAATTATTTAAGGGGCGAATCTTTGCCTCCTATAAAAATGACACCATCACCTTTACGGTCATCTTGTAAACATATTTTTTTAAATATTTGACTAGGTGAAAACCCTAATTTATGATAAAATAGTAAGGATGAAGATTTAGTGTTTGCTTTGCAAAAAGAAACCATTTTTTTATCCAAATCGTCAAAAGGAGAAGGTCAAATGAGTTCCTTTGCAACCTTTAAAACGATGGCAACTGATGGATTAGAAATGATAAATCTCAGCTAAGAATCAAATCAGAAATATAATAGTTAATAGGGAGAAATCATGGTAGAACCAAAATACAAACGTGTCCTCATTAAACTTTCAGGTGAAGCTCTAGCTGGTGAAAAAGGTGTTGGGATTGATCTTCCAACCGTCCAAGCTATGGCTAAAGAAATTGCTGAGGTGGCGGATTCAGGTATTCAAATTGCTCTAGTTATCGGTGGTGGTAATCTCTGGCGTGGAGAACCCGCAGCTGAAGCAGGAATGGATCGTGTTCAAGCTGACTATACTGGAATGCTTGGAACAACTATGAATGCTCTTGTTATGGCTGACAGTTTGAAACAATTGGGTGTCGATACACGTGTTCAAACAGCGATTGATATGAAATCTGTGGCAGAGCCTTATATTCGTGGCCGTGCCCTTCGTCATCTTGAAAAAGGGCGTATCGTTATCTTTGCAGCAGGTATTGGTTCACCATACTTCTCAACTGATACAACGGCAGCTCTTCGTGCCGCTGAAATCGAAGCCGATGCCATCCTTATGGCTAAAAATGGTGTTGATGGTGTCTACAATGATGACCCTCGTAAAAACGCTGATGCTGTCAAATTTGACGAATTGACACACGTAGAAGTTATCAAACGTGGTTTGAAAATTATGGACGCCACAGCTTCTACCCTTTCAATGGATAATGACATTGACCTTGTTGTCTTTAATATGAACGAACCAGGAAATATCAAACGTGTTATTTTTGGTGAACACATTGGGACAACCGTATCTAACAAAGCAGAATTACATAAATAAGAAAGAGAGAACTCATGACAAACGCAATTATTGAAAAAGCAAAAGAACGTTTCGCCCACTCACACGAGTCGTTGGCCCGTGAATTCGGAGCTATCCGTGCTGGTCGTGCCAACGCATCACTTCTTGACCGTATCACTGTAGAATACTATGGTGCGCCAACACCACTTAACCAGTTGGCTTCAATCACTGTTCCTGAAGCACGTGTTCTTTTGATTTCACCATTTGATAAAGGATCAATCGCTGATATCGAACGTGCCATCAATGAATCTGACCTTGGTATCAACCCAGCTAACGATGGCTCTGTAGTCCGCTTGGTTATCCCAGCCCTTACAGAAGAAACTCGTAAAGAGTTAGCCAAAGAAGTGAAAAAAGTCGGTGAAAATGCTAAAATCGCTATCCGTAACATTCGTCGTGATGCTATGGATGAAGCTAAAAAGCAAGAAAAAGACAAAGAAATCACAGAAGATCAATTGAAAACTTTGGAAAAAGATATCCAAAAAGCAACTGATGATGCTGTTAAGAAGATTGACAGCATGACAGCAGAGAAGGAAAAAGAACTCCTTACTGTTTAATTAATAGAAAATAAGGAGAGTGGGACAGAAGCAAAAGAGCATGGACTATGTTAGCTTCCTTGTCCGACTCTCTTTTTAGAGGAAAAAAGATGAATACACTACTTGGAACCATCATTACTGCTCTAGTAACTGATGAAAATGACCGCTTTTACTTTGTTCAAAAGGATGGCGTGACCTTTGCCTTGGCTAAAGATGAGGGAGAACACGCCATTGGTGACATGGTGAAAGGTTTCGCCTATACAGATAGTAAGCAAAAATTACGCTTGACTCAAAAGGAAATCAAGGCAACTCGCGAATCTTACGATTGGGGAGAGGTCACTGAGGTCCGTAAGGATTTAGGTGTCTTTGTAGACGTGGGAATACCAGATAAGGAAATCGTTGTCTCTCTTGATGTTTTACCTGAACTCAAAGAGCTTTGGCCTAAGAAGGGGGACAAACTCTACATTAAATTAGATGTGGATAAAAAAGATCGTATTTGGGGGCTTCCTGCTGAACCTGAGGTCTTTCAACGCATGGCCGGTCCTGCTTACGATAATATGCAAAATCAAAAATGGCCAGCAATCGCCTACCGTCTTAAACTGTCAGGAACCTTTGTCTATCTGCCAGAGAATAACATGCTTGGCTTCATTCATCCATCAGAACGTTATGCTGAGCCGCGCTTGGGTCAAGTCCTTGAAGCGCGTGTGATTGGATTCAGAGAAGTTGACCGCACCCTTAACCTTTCTCTTAAACCACGTTCTTTTGAAATGCTCGAAAATGATGCACAGATGATTTTGACCTATTTAGAGAGCAACGGTGGCTTTATGACGCTTAATGATAAATCATCACCAGCAGATATCAAGGCGACCTTTGGTATTTCTAAGGGACAATTCAAAAAAGCCTTGGGTGGTCTGATGAAGGCTAAAAAAGTCAAACAAGATCAGTTTGGGACAGAATTAATCGGTTAGGAGAAGGCATGAGAAAATCCTTTTATACTTGGCTGATGGCTCAACGTAATCCAAAATCAAATGAACCGGTAGCAATCTTAGCCGATTTGGCTTTTGAAGATTCAACCTTTCCTAAGCATACCGATGATTTTGAAGAAGTTAGTCGTTACTTGGAAGACCAGGCTAGTTTCTCTTTCAATCTAGGTCAGTTTGACCAAATTTGGGAAGATTATCTAGCACATTGATAGCGACTAAGTCTACGATAAGCATAATGACTTCTAGCATTTTCTTTAAAAAGTAATTAGCATTTGAATTGGGATGAATTGTTACATTTTTTTACAAATATCTCAGATGTTTTTCAATAAATTAGGCTTGTTACAACTAGTTAGTAATTGCTTTAAAGAGCAGTAAATCATAACTTTTTTGATGGAAAGTGTGGTATTATTGTAGATATTGAAATTGTTAAAAAAGGAATGAATTATACATGTTATCAAAATCTAAAACTACAAAGGCACTTCTTTACTCGACCGCAGCACTTTCACTTTTTGCTGCAAGTCACGTACATGCCGATGAAACTTCAAACTGGGCAGCACGTTCAGTAGATCAAATCAAAGCAGATATCACTGTAAGTGATAACCAACAAACTTATACAGTTCAATACGGTGATACTTTGGGAAGTATCGCTGAAGCAATGGGTATCGATGTGAATGTTTTGGCTAACATCAATCAAATCACAAACATTGATTTAATTTACCCTGGAACAGTCTTGACAGCAACTTACAATGCTGATAATCAAGCAGTCTCTGTTAAAGTTGAAACTCCAGCTTCAGAAACTTCTGACACACCTGTAGTTGCAGAAGCTAATTTGACAACTAACGAAGTGACTGTAAATGGTCAATCTGTAGTTGCAGCGGACTTGACAGCTCCAGTTGAAACAGTAAGCACAACAGCTACTCAAGCACCTGCTAAAGAAGAATCAACACAAGCTGTTTCAGAAGTAACAGAGGCTATCGCATCAGCATCAGAAGCTCCAGCTTACGCAGATACTGAACAACCAGTTGCAGACGCTATTGATCATGTCACTGCGTCAGCAGAAGCTACACCTGAAGCAGAAACTACTCCAGCTGCTGAAACACCAGCACAGCCTGAAGTAAAAGAAGAAGCTCCAGCAGCAACGTCAGAAGCGTCTTCAGAAGCACCAGCAACTTCAGAGGCACCAGCAGAACAACCAGCTGCAGAACCAGCAGCAACATCAGAAGCTGCCTCAGAAGCACCAGCAGCATCAGAGGCGCCAGCAGAACAGCCAGCGGTAGAACCAGCAGCAACATCAGAAGTAGCTTCAGAAGCACCAGCGGCTTCAGAGGCACCAGCAGCACAACCTGCATCAACAAATACACTTCCAACGGATCCACACCTTCAACCACAAGCTGAAGCTTTCCGTCAAGATGTAGCAGCACAATTCGGTCTTACTGATATCGGTGGTTACCGTGAAGGTGATCCACAAGACCATGGTCAAGGACTTGCCGTTGACGTTATGGTACCAGTTGGTTCAGAAGTTGGTAATCAAGTCGCTCAATATGCAGTAGACAATATCTCAAATGCAGGTATCTCATATGTCATCTACAGACAACAATTCTACGCACCAGTAGATAATATCTACGGACCAGCTAACACTTGGAACCAAATGCCTGACCGTGGTAGCATTACTGAAAACCACTATGACCACGTTCACGTATCATTCAATGCATAATTAAGAATTACAAAAAGTCACGTCTGGCGTGATTTTTTTGATATAATGGATAAAAATACTTAAGAAAGAGGAACTCTATTTGCAAGAGTATTCTGTTGAAATTACCCTAAATCACCCAGATGATGTCTTGTCGCTTTTTGGAACCAATGAGCGTCATTTAAAACTCATTGAAGAAAACCTAAATGTTATCATCCATGCTCGAACAGAGCGAGTGCAAATCCTTGGGGATGACGAAGAAAGTGTCGAATTGGCCCGCTTGACCATTCAAGCTCTCCTTGTTTTGGTGGAGCGTGGGATGCTAGTTAACACCTCAGATGTTGTCGCGGCCTTAACCATGGCTCAAGATGGTTCGATTGACAAGTTTGTTGCTTTATATGAAGAAGAGATTATCAAGGACAACAGTGGTAAGCCTATTCGAGTGAAGACCCTAGGGCAAAAGGTTTATGTTGATAGCATTAAAAACCATGATGTGGTCTTTGGGATTGGTCCAGCTGGTACAGGTAAAACCTTTTTAGCGGTCACTCTTGCAGTCACAGCTCTTAAGCGTGGCCAGGTTAAACGTATTGTTCTAACACGTCCGGCGGTTGAGGCAGGTGAAAGTCTTGGCTTTTTGCCTGGCGATCTCAAGGAAAAGGTAGATCCTTACCTTCGTCCCGTCTATGATGCCCTTTATCAAATCCTTGGCAAAGAGCAGACGACTCGTCTCATGGAACGTGAAATTATTGAGATTGCCCCTCTTGCTTATATGCGTGGTCGTACCCTCGAAGATGCCTTTGTTATCCTTGATGAGGCGCAAAATACAACCATCATGCAGATGAAGATGTTCTTAACGCGTCTTGGTTTTAATTCTAAGATGATTGTCAATGGAGATATGAGTCAGATTGACCTTCCACGTCGTGTTAAATCTGGTCTTGTCGATGCCATGGAGAAATTGAAGGGCATCAAGGCTATTGATTTTGTCCATTTCTCTGCTAGTGATGTCGTACGTCACCCAGTTGTTGCCGATATCATTAATGCTTATGAAAAAGATGCACCTAAGTTTGATCTTGAGGAAAAATCAGAGGGATCAGACCAGGCTGAAGAAGAAGTAGCATCAGGATTAACCGAATACCCAGTCATTGGTGCTGAGGATGTTAAAAAGTAAATAGATAAAAAGAGGTTTGAGAGTAAGTGTTCTCTACCTCTTTTTCTTTGCTAGTCAAGTCACAGATTTCCCCTCTATTTTTGGTAAAATAGTAGTGAAAAATAGGTCAATAAGGAGGGGAGAAGTATGACTAAAGCAAAAAAATGGAAGATTGCTATTATTTCGGTTCTTGGCCTTGTGGTGGTAGTCTTAATAGCCATTGGAGAGGGAAGGTTTTGGAAGTATCAAGAGAACTATATTCCAGATGGCACCTATCAGATGGTAAAATACGAAGCTGCTTCAGCATATTCCAATGAATTGATAAATTGGACTGAGCGGGGAGAGAATAATGATAGCTTATATGAGGATTTTATAGTTGTTGAGAATATGAAATTTCAATTTTATTATGTTTTTTGTGGGGACGGGGAACCTTTTGTCTCACCATTTGAACACGATGAAAAGCTACCACAGACTTTTGACCCACGTACAGGGACTTTAAAACAGGATTTAACAGTCTCTGAATATAAAGCTCTAGTGATTTCTCATATTGACAAGATTTCTAAAAAGGGAGAAGAGTATTCAAGAGTAAAGGAAGTATCTGTCCAAAGGTGTGTAGATGACTATAAAAAAATGCTGAAGCAAAAACGAACTTATGAAAAGCGCCCCAATGCTCTCGTTCTGACTGTTTATGCTAATGATGGACATATTGAGTCGCGTAGAACTTTTAAACGATTGAAGTCAGAGGAAGCTAAAGGGCTCAGAAGTGGTTATGATATGGATTATGAGTATACCTTGGAGAGTTATAAGTACCGCGAACATTATGGGGATTATGCCATCTGGCGCTGATAAGTAAACCTACCAAGCATCTCTTTACTATGGAAAATCTAGCCTAAAGCTTTATTAAAATACCTTACAGTCTTTATGATAATTGTCAAATACTATTTTGCCATTTATTTTGGTACAATAGAACAGTAGACCAATAAAAAAGGAGATTATTATGAACCAGCAAGAGTGGATTGAGTACTTTGAATTAGTCAACGGTTGTAAACCAACTCCCGCAGAGTTATCTCAAGCTCAAGCAGCAGGCGAGTTTATTCTTGAACGACCTAACGTTTTTAGCTCAAATGGACAAGTGTCGGAGCAAAGACCGATTAAGCCGGCTGAACCTATCGCTATGACACAACAGCCTCAGTTTGCCCAAACAACAGCAACTTTCCAACAAGTAGTACCCCCTAAAAGAGGTATGTCTAAGAAAACTAAGATTATTTTGGCATCAGTCTTAGGATCCTTGGCAGCGATTTTACTTATCGTTGGTGGCTATTCATTATGGCGTTATCAGTCAGGAAAAATTGTAGATGGAACCTATGAAGTAGTTTCTTTCTCTCGTTATGATGAAGACAAAGATAAAATGGTTGATGGCATAGATGAATACAAGGACGAAGGTTTGGACTTGCAGTCTTTTGTAGTTGTAAAGAATAATCAATCTAGAACCTACAATTTAGTAGAGAGTGACAATAAATCATATGTTAGTTTGATGGACTATGAGACAGATGTTCCTCAGGTATTTGATCCGTGGAATAGAACAGAGAGTCAAGTTTTAGATGCGGATCAAGTCGAAGATGTCACAAAAGACTTCATGAAAAAGATGAGAAAAGACTATTCGTTTTATACCAAAGAGGAAGCTGACAAAGTCGTTAAAAAAACAACAAGAGAATATAAAGATACCTTGAAGGAAAAACGTACCTATGTCAAGCATGGCGATGAATACACTCTGACTACTTATGATAAAAAAGGGAAGCTTCAGTCACGTATTACTTATAAACGTATGAGTAAGGGAGACGCTGAGGAGCGCTGGGATGACTATAAGGATGCCATCAAAGATTATAAGAAAGATTTGAAGACTTATAGTGATCAATATGATGACTTCAAGGATTACTATGATTATGGTTATGGCTACAATTATGGCTATGGTTATGGTAATGACTATGGCTATGGTAATAGCGATGACTATGGTAGTGGTTCTAAATCAGGCTCTGACGATAGTAAAAGTAGTAAAAAATCTAGTGATAAAATCTAATCACCCAATGATGTAAATGAGTAAAGTGGTACGAGAAGGAGAGCCAAAACTCCATTCTGGTATCGCTTTTCTTTATATGGAAATAATCAAATAGCCTTGGAGTCTTTTTTCTGTTAGAATGGAAGTATCAATGAAAAAGGGGACTTTTATGAACGAAAAAGAGTGGTTAGATTATTTCGAAACAATCAATAATCGTAAGCCGACAGAGGAAGAAATCCAACAAGCAAAAGCTAATGGGGAATTTATTTCTCAAGAGGCTAAGGACGAGGGTGTTAATCCACAGCAAGCTCAGTTGAGTGACCAAGTGACACAAGCCGTTTCACAAGTTGCTCCTGCTAAGACAGGCTTGTCTAAGAAAGCTAAAATTATTATTGCTTCTGTAGTGGGGGCGATTGTCCTAGTGGCACTTTCATTTGGTGGCTATGCATTTATGCACCTGCAAAGCGGTAAAATACCTGAAGGAACCTATCTACTTGAAACTTATCGCTTTTACCATAAAGATAAGAAGAAAATGGTTGATGGTATGGAATCTTTCAAGGAAAGTGGCCTAGAGGCTCATGATTTTGTTAAAGTCAAAGGTAACAATGTTAAATTTTATTTTTATACCTTAGCTGGCGGGAACAATCTGGTTGACTTTACAGACTATGATACTGACGAAGCATACCGTCCAGATGCTTGGTCTAGAACGCTTAAACCAAACATGTCACTATCTGAATATTCGAAAGTCATTGACCAGGCAGTAGATAATCAATACAAAATAAGTGAATATCGAACTCAGGCTGATAACGATGAAAGTAAAAAGATTTACGTTAAATCCTACAAAGAATCTCTTGAAGAAACCGTTCGATACAAGGTTAAGGGTAATAAATTGATTGTCACTACTTATAATAAGAAAGGCAAACTTACAGAAGAAAGAAGTTTCAAACGCCTATCAGAGGATGACGTGAAGAAATTAGATTATGACTATGAACGTGATGTTAGAGCGGATAAAAAGCTCTTTCAAAACTAGTAATGTTTAAAACCAGCTTAGCTGGTTTTTTTAGTGTCCAAAACGTGCTATAATAAGATGTTATATCATCAGTGTTAGCCCATTTGTTAACATATGAAAGGAAATTAAAATGACAAAAACATTCTACATCACAACACCTATCTACTACCCATCTGGTAAATTGCATATTGGTTCTGCTTATACAACTATTGCTTGTGACGTCTTGGCACGTTACAAACGTATGATGAACTATGATGTCTTCTACCTTACTGGGCTTGATGAACACGGCCAAAAGATTCAACAAAAGGCTGAAGAAGCAGGAATCACACCACAAGAGTATGTGGACGGTATGGCTGTTGGTGTTAAGGACCTCTGGCAACTTTTGGATATCTCATACGATAAATTCATCCGTACGACTGATGATTACCATGAAAAAGTTGTTGCTCAAGTTTTCGAGCGTCTCTTGGAACAAGGAGATATCTACCTTGGTGAATACTCAGGATGGTATTCAGTTTCAGATGAAGAATTTTTCACTGAAAGTCAGTTGGCAGAAGTTTACCGTGATGAAGAAGGTAATGTCATTGGCGGGGTAGCTCCATCAGGACATGAAGTAGAGCTTGTTTCTGAAGAATCATATTTCTTTAAACTTAGTAACTACGCAGACCGTTTGACTGCCTTCTTTAAAGAACATCCAGAATTTATCCAACCTGATGGTCGTATGAATGAAATGCTTAAAAACTTCATCGAGCCAGGCTTGGAAGACTTGGCTGTGTCACGTACAACCTTTACCTGGGGAGTAAAAGTACCATCAGATCCAAAACACGTGGTTTATGTGTGGATTGATGCTCTTATCAACTATATCACTGCCCTTGGTTATGGTCAGGATGAGCATGGTAACTTTGATTTATTCTGGCAAAATGATGAAAACCACGAAATCATCCACATGATTGGTAAGGATATCCTTCGTTTCCACTCAATCTACTGGCCAATCATCCTTATGGCTCTTGATTTGCCATTGCCTACACGTCTTGTTGCCCACGGTTGGTTCGTCATGAAAGATGGTAAGATGTCTAAGTCTAAAGGAAACGTGATTTATCCAGAAATGTTGGTAGAGCGTTTTGGTCTTGATCCACTCCGTTACTACCTCATGCGTAGTCTTCCAGTCGGTTCAGATGGCACCTTCACACCAGAAGACTACGTGGCTCGTATTAACTACGAATTGGCTAACGACCTTGGAAACCTCCTCAACCGTACAGTTGCCATGATTAACAAGTATTTCGGTGGTCAAGTGCCTGCCTATGTTGAGAACGTTACAGACTTTGATGCTGATTTGGCTAAGGTTGTGGCTGAAAATATCGAAGAGTTCCACAAACAAATGAACGCTGTAGATTTCCCACGTGCCTTGGACGCCGTTTGGAATATCATTTCACGTACCAATAAGTATATTGATGAAACAGCTCCTTGGGTCCTTGCCAAAGAAGATGGTGACAAGGAACAATTGGCAGCGGTCATGGCTCACTTGGCAGCTAGCCTTCGTGTGGTAGCTCATCTCATCCAACCATTTATGATGACCACTTCAAATGCCATCATGGAACAGCTCGGATTGTCAGGGGAGTTTGACCTTGAAAATCTTGAACTTTCAGGTTTCCCAGAAAATGTTACAGTCGTTTCAAAAGGAACTCCAATCTTCCCACGTCTTGACATGGACGAAGAAATTGCCTACATCCAATCTCAAATGAATGCAGGAAAACCACAAGAAAAAGAATGGAACCCAGAAGAGGTTGACCTTAAATCTGAAAAAGACCAAATCAAATTTGAAGACTTTGACAAGGTTGAAATCCGTGTCGCTGAAGTTAAAGAAGTAGAAAAGGTCGAAGGTTCAGATAAATTGCTTCGCTTCCGTCTTGATGCTGGTGACGGTGAAGACCGTCAAATCCTCTCAGGTATCGCTAAATTCTATCCAAACGAACAAGAATTGGTCGGCAAGAAACTTCAAGTTGTGGCTAATCTCAAACCACGTAAGATGATGAAAAAATATGTCAGCCAAGGTATGATTCTTTCTGCCGAACATGACGGTAAACTCACTGTCTTGACAGTAGATCCATCTGTTCCAAACGGAAGTGTGATTGGATAACAGTAATTTAGTTTTATGTGATTTCCTTAAGTGGGAAGACGATGTCCTTTTGAATGATAAGACTTCTGTTCCATTCCCTATTTTGATTTCGCCGTATAACTAATGAAAAAGTAAAAAAGAAAACGAGTTCGGTCGAACTCGTTTTTTATACACTATATTTCAATAAATGCTTAATGCGTTCCACACTTTCATCAGGACCATAGGCATCTGGGTATCTGTCTAATTTACTGATAGCATCAAGGTCTGTTTGGTCTAGGTGAAAGTTAAAACTATCAAAGTTTTCCTTCATCCGTTCGATATGGGTGCTTTTAGGGATGGTTAGAATACCTTGCTGGGTTTGCCATCTGAGGATGACCTGAGCGACTGTCTTGCCATGTTTTTCAGCGATAGCAGTTAGGGTTGGGTCCTCAAAAATCCCATCCTCTCCTCTGTGGAAAGGGGCCCAGGCTTGTGTTAGAGTGCCAAATTCCTTATCAGCTTTCTGGATAAGTTTGTGTTGTTTATAGGGATGCAACTCGATTTGATTGACTGCTGGAATAACAGGTGTTTGCAAGGCAAAATCTGCCAAACGTCCTGTTGAGAAGTTAGAAACCCCAATGGCTCTAATAAGTCCTTCATGCTGAAGCTCAATCATAGCACGCCAGGCACCATGTAAGTCGCCAAAAGGTTGATGAATCAAATATAAATCAAGATAGTCAGTATCTAGTTTGCGAAGTGTTTCTTTTAGGGCTAATTTGGTATCTTCGTAGCCAAGCTGGCTAATCCAGGCCTTACTAGTCAGGAAAATATCCTCGCGAGGGATACCAGATGCCTTAATAGCACGTCCCACAGCCTCCTCATTACGGTAAAGACTGGCAGTATCAATCAATCGATAGCCGACAGAAAGGGCATCTTCAACGACCTTTTGACATTCTTTTTGATCAAAAATTTGCCAGACCCCAAAACCGAGTACGGGAATTTTGATGCCATTATTAAGTGTTTGAAATTCCATTTTCTTCTCCTTAATGGTGTGGTACTAGACTAGCCTGAATTTCTTCGATAAATGCTTGAATAATTGTAGATTGTTTTTGTTTATTGTTGGTTACAAAACCCAAAGTGTGTTTAGGGCTATTTTTAAGCGGTAGAAGGACGATTTGATTCTTGATGAAACTATTAATAATACCGAGACCAGAAGCATAACTATCAGAAGCACATAGCAGATTCATGACACTGCCTCGATCATTGCTGTAGATAACTTGCTGGTCAGGCAGAACCTCCAGCGGATCTTCGTCGAAATGAATTCCAGAGCTTTCCTGACGAAAACGGACTTGTGGATATCCCTCTAAATCCTTGAGATTGAGGGATTTTTTGTGAGCCAAGGGATGTTGGCGACCTAGAAAAATCTTGGTTTCAAAGTCTCCAAGAGGGGTGAAAGTCAAATCCATGTGTTGAAAACTGCGCTCTAGGATATGGGCATTGTCGTCATCTAGATAAATAATCCCCAAGTCACTCTCGAAACTCTCCACACTTTTGAGAATCTTCCTTGTCGTTGTTTCAATCAGTTGAAATTCTTGATAATCCCTACGAAAACGTTGGGCAATGTGGGCCATGGGCAGGGACAAGAAATCGTAGTGGTGACTGGCAACAGTGAATGATTTCTTAAAGGATTTACGGTAACGTCCTTCTAGGAGATCTAACTCTCCAAGAATCCGTTTGGCGTATTTGAGAAAATCATGCCCATCATCAGTCAGTTTGGCTCCCGTATTAGAACGCTCAAAGAGTTGGACTCCGAGTTCTTCCTCTAAATCACGGATGGATGCTGAGAGATTTGGCTGTGTTAAAAAGAGCTTCTTAGCAGCCTTACTAAATGAGCCTGTTTCAGCGATGGTCTGTACATAACGACATTGTTGAAAATTCATAAGCATCCCCTTTTAAAA
>DBFVHV010000045.1:0-5058 GCA_048524165.1 Streptococcus sp. | reverse complement strand
TAGAAACTGCCCCAACACAAGAAGCGCCAGCACAACCAGCATTCGCTAATGTTCAAGAAACACCAGTCCAAGAGGCGCAACCACAGCCAACTTTCGCTGGTACCCAAGAAGCGCAACCACAGCCGACTTTTGCTGGTGCCCAAGAAGCGCAACCACAGCCAACTTTTGCGAGTGCACAAGACGCACAAGTGCAAGCTCCTTTTACAAATGCTCAGGCAGCCCAACCTCAACCAACCTTTGCAGGTGCTCAAGCTGCTCCAGTACAAGGAGTGCCAAATCAGGCAGCACAACCACAAGCTGGTTTTGCCAATGCACAAGCTGGTTTTGCTAACGGTCAACCTCTTCAACCAGGTCAAAACGTTCAATTTATCAATGGCCAAGCCGTAGTTGTTCCAGCGCAACCATCAGCATTTGCTACAACTTTCAAAAACTACTGGACATGGTTGCTTAATGCATGGCGTCGTCCAGCTGACATGACAGACTATGGTAAGCACAATGGTTGGCTTAACTATATCTTCTTGTCACTCTTGACTGGATTTGCATTCTTTGCAATTTTGAGCGCTGTGGCACGTAAAGTGGTTAGCTCAATTGTGTCAACCACAAGTGTACTGTCTAGTATGTTTGGTTCTTATGGAACAGATGCTTACTCGTCTCCAGTTTCAAGTCATACATCTAGCATTGGTTTTGGAGCCTTCTTTGCAAGTATCCTAGCTGCCTTCCTCCTTATCTTTGCCTTTATCTTGGCAGGATTTGTGACACGTAAGGCCATCTTCCGTGACCCTGAGACTACTTTCTTGAATAGCTTTGATCGTTTTGGTCGTTTGACATCATTAGCCTTGCCAATCTTGCTTGTAACAATCTTGTTGGGAGCTATTGGACTTGTTGCCTTCCCAGGCTTCTTGTTCTATGTTGTTTACTTCTTATTTGCAATCGCTAATCTCTTTACAATTGTTCCTGTAACAACAGCGTGGAAGGCTGATAAATTCTATCAAATGATTTTGGCAGCACTTTTGAATGGTGTCATTTTGTCAATCTTGTTTGCAATCGTATTTGCTATCATATCATCATTTACAGTAGGTCTTCTATTCTAAGTAAACCTAACGATTTTTGAAAAAGCAAGTTTATAGGAGTCTTTATGGCAACAAAAGAAAAGTGGATTGATTTATTTGAAAAGGCAGTTGGTCGTCCGCCCCATGTTTTGGAAATTGAAGAAGGCCAAAAAGCAGACTTTGATTTAAAGGCTATTAAAGGCATTGCTGCAATGGGTTTGAATCAGGAAGTTACTGCTCCTGAACTAACAGAAGAAGTTGATGAGTATGACGTTGCCGAGGAAGTGTTTGAAGATGTGGCCCTTGATGACGAAGAGGAAACGACTTCATTAGAAACTGAGGAGCTCGCGCCGGTTTCTCAGGAAGACCAGAAACAAACCGAAGATCATTCAGAAGCAGCTTCTAAAGAAGCACAAGCAATCTGGATGAAGGCCTTCAAAAATTATGTCGGTCGTCAGCCCCTTCCTGAGGAATTTCTTATAGGTAAGTCTTCAGGTTATGATGTGTCAACCATCCATCAGTTTATCTCAGATGGTAAGGCCGCTAAACCGGCAAAGCCAGCCATGGCTAAAGGAAAGAAAATCCTGATTATTGCTGGTGTTGTTGCGGCAGTCTTAGCGCTTGCTGGTTATGGCTTTGGTTCTTATTACTACTCACGTGGTCAAGTAGCAGAGCGTTATGAAGCAGTAGCTAAGAAGAGCTTTAAGGATAGCCTTGAATACCAAGTATGGTCTGATACTAAAAAAGAGATTAAAACATCCGAAGTCAAGTACACAGACATCAAAAATGCACAAGCCTACAGCAAGAGCCAACTTATGTCTGGTGAACGGATGCAAAAGGTTGGCCGCCAGTTTCTTATTTTTCCTAAGTGGCGAGTTGTGGTAGATCCTGGAACGGTAGACCTGACAGTTAATACAGCTGATTTGAATGTGACGATTAATGGCATTGCTTACGCGACTACAGATGGCAATAACTACACAGCTAAATTGAACCATCTCTATCCAGGAACTTACAATTTTGTAGCTTCTGGTAAGGTCAACGACCAAGATATCACTGTTTCATCTGAGGAAAATGTGACCTCTAAAACGGAAGTCAACCTTTCTGTAGAGTACCTCAGTTTTACCGTTAAATCTAATGTTAAGGACGGGGACCTCTACGTCGGTGGTACTAAGATTGGGACCCTCAGCTCAGGGAAATTGGATGTTAACAAGGTAGCAGTAGCTGGGTCTTCAGCTGTTTATGTTAAGAAGAATTTCGACGATGGTAGCTCTGTCAAGACAGAGACACTGTCTATTAAGAAAATCTCTGAAGGTCAAACGGTTACTCTTGATGCTGACGGAGTTCTTGACCGTGATACGGCAGATCGTCTAATGACTGCTGCTTATGGTAAGTTTGGTAGCTATGCTGCTAACCACAACACGACACCAGATGGTGTTTCTGACATTTTCCTTAATGGTACTGATGATACCATGTATAAGGATGTAACGGCTGATATTGATAAAAATACTACGGGTGCCAAAAACCGAGCTGCCGATAGTATTACCTTCTCAGACGTAGACGTAACAGAGGTTATTCAGACTGGTGAGAAGACCTTCAAGGTAACCTTCACAGCAGTTTATGATTTCTATTATGGCTATGATTCGAAGTTCAAGTCATCAGGAGATATTAAAGATAAAATCTCATGGTCATGTAATGTGGAATATGTTGGTGACGATAGTGACTCTAGTAGTAGCGGTTCTAACTACAGCGACTACCGTATCAATGGTAAGGCTGGCGAATCACAAAATGTGAGTCGTGAAAATACTGTGAAATAGTAGATACTTTTGCGGTTGACTAGTCAACAGTGAACTGAAAAATGATTAAGAGGTTCGGTCCTCAATCTAAAAAGTGGAGAGCTTGGCAATAGCCAAGTTCTTTTTGATTGCCTCAACTAACCTCTTAGGGGGAAAACTGTGCCACTTACCTGAAAAGCTTTGTTTTGTTTAAAGCAGCTGTTATAATGGAACCATCAAAAGGACAGTAAAGGAGTATTATGAAAGTTAGCATCGCATTGGACCCATCCATAGATGAGCCTGAAATCTTGATTCGAGCTCCTCAATTAACAGAAGAAATAGCGCAGCTCCAGGAGTCCATTTTAAAGCAAAAGTTGGCTCCTTTAGCCTTTTATAAGGATCGCAGCGAATATTTTCTGGATTTGGAAACTCTTCTCTTTTTTGAAACAGATGGGGAGAGGATTTATGGGCACACCAGGGACGAGGCTTATGAGGTCAAGCAGAAGCTCTATGAGTTGGAAGAACTGCTTCCGATTGCCTTTTGTCGGATTTCCAAATCGACCATTGTCAACGTAAAGCAGATTTATTCTTTAGAGAAGTCTTTTTCAGGGACCAGCACGGTTAATTTCTATCAGACCCACAAGCAGGTTCATGTATCAAGACGCTACTATCCAGTCTTAAAAGAACGATTAAACGAAATGAGGTAATATGTTGAGAAAAAAATTAATTGGGATCCTCTTGATCCTTTTGGCAGCTTTGGTAATTGTACAAGACTATTTTGTAAAATGGGAAATTAGTATTTGGATGTTGGCCTGGGTGGTCTTGTTGGCCGTTCTTTCCCTTTCTAGTTTTTTGAAACGGCACTTTGGTTTGGGGTTCATCTATGGTGTTTTGGCTCTCTTTTCACTCAATGGACAGTTTCATTTTCTTCCAGTATCCAATTCTGTCGTTATCCTTTCTTCCATTCTTGCAGTTATCGGCTTGAATATTCTCTTCAAACCTTCTGGTAAAGCGAAAAACCGTTTTGGTTTTTATGCTGGCGGGTCAGATGCTAAAAATGGTGGTAATGATATTGATGTGACTTTTTCAACGGTGACCAAATATCTTAATGACCAACACTTTACTCATGGAAGTGCGGATGTAAGTCTGGGAGAAGCCTCGGTTTATTTTGATAACTGCCGTATTGAAGGGCAGTCTGCCCAGTTTGATGTGGACGTTTCTCTGGGAAGTCTGAGTCTCTATGTGCCCAGTAATTGGCGGGTACATGTGAATGTGGATAACTCTCTTTCAGCTGTACAGCATGAGGAAAATCCTAGTAACTTGACTAGCAAGGATTTCTACATTAAAGGTGATGTTTCCTTGGGTAATTTAGAAATTATTTATGTTGGTGAGAATGTGATTGATTAGGTTAGTGGAGGGAACCTCTGATTAATATGATACCTATTGTTTTATCTCAATCCCTGTGATAAGATAGGCTCAATCTATTTTCAGGAGGGACAGAGCATGGTTTCTACTATTGGTATTGTGAGTTTATCTAGTGGAATTATCGGTGAAGATATTGTCAAACACGAGGTGGACTTGGGTGTCCAACGTCTAAAGAATCTGGGACTCAAACCTGTCTTTTTGCCCCATTCACTAAAAGGATTAGACTTTATCAAGGAGCATCCTGAGGCACGTGCAGAGGATTTGATTCAGGCCTTTTCTGATGATAGTATCGACATGATCCTATGCGCCATCGGTGGAGATGATACCTATCGTTTGCTTCCTTATCTTTTTGAAAATAACCAGCTAAAAAAGGAGATCAAGCCAAAGACTTTTCTTGGTTTCTCAGATACAACTATGAACCATCTCATGTTACATAAACTAGGTGTCAAGACTTTTTACGGTCAATCATTTCTAGCAGACATTTGTGAGTTAGACAAAGAAATGTTGCCATATAGCCTCCACTACTTTAAAGAATTGATTGAGACTGGAAAAATCTCAGAAATTCGCCCTAGTAACGTTTGGTATGAGGAACGGATTGATTTTAGTCCCAAAGCCTTGGGAACACCTCGTATCAGCCATGTAAATACAGGTTTTGACTTGTTACAAGGCAATGCTCAGTTTGAGGGAGAAATCCTCGGTGGTTGTCTCGAGTCTCTCTATGATATTTTTGACAATTCTCGATATGCAGACAGTACAGAACTCTGCCAAAAGCACAAACTCTTCCCTGACTTATCCGACTGGGAAGGAAAGAT
>DBFVHV010000044.1:0-4069 GCA_048524165.1 Streptococcus sp. | reverse complement strand
CTGCGACCCAAGCTGATAAACAAGCTAGGGCTACTTCTGCATAGATAGCGTATTGTTTAGCAGGATAAAGCCATGCTTTGTTTTCTTCATGCCAACGAGATTTCCAGAGGCCGATGTAATCTCCTGACATTTCAGGATTTTTAAGGCGCTCCATGTAATTTGCAGGTAAATTGTCTGGCTGGTTCGTTTGCACGTTGATGATAAAAATCACCAAAACTACCGCTATGACGGCTAGGAGTGCCAGAGCAATCTTTTTCTTTGCTGTTAGTTGAAATGCTTTCAATTATTTTTCTTCTCCATATAGTAATAATGTACTCTTATAGTTTAGTATAAAAAAGTAGTTCTGAAAAGTAGGAATACAACATTAATAACTAAAACGTCAAAACCTTTCGAAACCTTGCACATCTTCATCATAGTGCTATAATAAAATTGTCAGTCTGCTCGGAGATAAACCTATTTCTGTGCAGATGTGACTTAGAAAGAGGTGTTTATGACATCTTTAAAAAAGGTTTCCCTTTCTGAGGTAAACCAATCGATTGATACACCAAATAATAATCGTTTTTGGCAAAATCTTAAGGCTTTCTTGGGACCTGGGGCACTTGTGGCCGTGGGGTACATGGATCCAGGGAACTGGATTACCAGTGTCGTCGGTGGGGCGACCTACAAGTACAGTCTGCTCTTTGTCATCTTAATTTCTTCTTTAATCGCTATGCAGTTGCAACAAATGGCTGGAAAATTAGGGATTGTAACCCAGATGGACTTGGCCCAAGCTACTGCCTATCATTCACCCAAATGGTTGCGATACACACTTTGGGTAGTCCTAGAGCTAGCCTTAATGGCCACGGACTTGGCTGAGGTGCTTGGTTCTGCCATTGCTCTTAACCTGCTCTTTGGTATTCCAATTATGGTTGCCATTCTGGTGACAATCCTAGACGTCTTCCTGCTACTGCTCATCATGAAGCTAGGATTCAAAAAAATCGAGGCTATTGTTTCAACCTTGATTTTGACCATCTTGGTTATCTTTGTCTATCTGGTAGCCTTGTCTGAGCCTAGTATTACGGGAATCCTAGAGGGTTATCTCCCTACGCCAGCGCTCTTCGAGCCACATGCTGCTGGACATACCAACCAGTTGACCTTGGCGCTTGGGATTGTGGGTGCGACCGTTATGCCACATAACCTCTACTTGCACTCATCCTTGTCACAGACTCGTAAGGTTGACTATTCTGATGGCAAAGACGTGACTAAGGCTGTCCGTTTCATGACCTGGGATTCTAACATCCAGCTGACCTTGGCCTTTGTGGTTAACTCCCTCCTCTTGATTTTGGGGGCAGCTCTCTTCTTTGGTCATGCTTCTGATATTTCAGCTTTCTCACAGATGTACAATGCTCTTCAGGACTCTAAGATTGCTGGTGCGGTAGCTAGTTCGACACTTTCAACACTCTTTGCCTTGGCGCTCTTGGCTAGTGGTCAAAATTCTACCATTACTGGTACTCTGACTGGCCAAATTGTCATGGAAGGCTTTCTCCACATGAGGTTACCGCAGTGGGTAATTCGTTTATTCACACGTCTCTTCGCCTTGCTACCTGTTATCGTTGTAGCTATTCTCTACGGTGATCAAGAAAAGACTCTGGATCAACTGCTAGTTTATTCACAGGTTTTCCTTTCACTTGCCTTGCCATTCTCTATCTTCCCTTTGATTTACTACACTTCTAAGAAATCACTCATGGGAAAACACGTCAATGCCAAGTGGAATACTTTCCTTGGTTACGCCATCGCTCTTGTCCTAACCATTCTCAATCTCAAACTTATCTTTGATACGTTTTAAACAAAAAAATAAGGCCAGCACCATGCTGACCTTGTTTTAGTTTTTGAAGGCGTCAACGAGAACTTGGAATTCTTCGTTGCTAAGGGTAATTCCCTTACCCATCTTGGTGTGGTCTGGACTCCAAGTGCGGATATCGTACTTGGCCGGTGCTCCGTTAAAGCTCACACGATTAAGCTCCTTAGTCCACCCCTTATCATTCTCAGACAAGACCAAGAGTTTTTCTTCAATTTCAAATGAAAATTCTGCCATTTGCTTACCTCCACTCACTTTATTCGTTTTTTTCTGTGAAAATTTCAGGATTTGGAAAAAAGTTATCCACAAAATTTCACCTTTCATGCTATAATTATTTTATCAAGAAACGAGGGAAATGACCATGATAAACTTTTTAGAAGCGGTAAAGCATCAGCTTCATCAGTTTATGGAAACAGGTCACAGCAAACCTGTCCACCTAATACAAAATCATCTTATTAACAATATCTATCATGCTATTGATAATAAACAAATGGTCATGCTGACGTCTAATCAGAGGACCTATAAGGGCTACATCAATCGCTATGACAGCCAACGTCAAGCTATCTTTATCGAGCAGGACAAAGTTATCAGCATGATTGAACTAAAAGACATTAAACGTCTAAAAATCATATCACAACGAGGTTAAATTCATTAGTTAACCTCGTTTTATTAATAAGTTGACTAATACAAAAACGCTTGTTATAATAAGTTAACTATTATTTTAGGAAAGGTTAACTAAAAATGACACAAAATCGTACACTATCCCTTATTCTTCCAGCTTTTGGTGCTGCTATCATTGCTGCCCTGGCTCAAATCATCATTCCGATTGGGGCAGTTCCCATTACGCTCCAGACTTTTGCTGTCGGACTGGTTGCTGCTATCCTCAAACCAAGAGAGGCTACTCTTGCTGCTACCCTCTACCTTATCCTAGGAGCCATTGGTTTACCCGTTTTCGCAGGAGGTGGCGGTGGTTTTCAAACTTTCTTTAGTCCTATAGCTGGTTATATACTTGCCTATCCCCTTTTCGCCTTTATCACTTCTAAACTGACTCATGCTGATACACCTATTTGGAAAACCTTTTTGGCTTTTGTTTTAGGAGATGTCCCAGTCTTTGTCGGTGGTATCCTTAGCCTGCACTTTCTTGGAAAGATGGGGTGGTCTGCAGCTGTGGCGGTCGGTTTGACACCCTTTATCATTCCCGACCTCATTAAAGGTCTGATTGTTGCTTTGGTGACTAAGCCAGTATTAAAAGCACTAAAAAATCATAGCTACTTTAACTAAAGAAAAAAAGATTGAAGACTTTGTTCGTGGGAACAGAATCTTCAATCTTTTTATTTTTCAAAATAAATATCATAATGCTTTGAACAAGCTGGGTTGAAAGCACTGTGACAATTAGGACAAGCTACTGCCTCTTGATACTCCTCAATAGTCATCTCATGCTGACAAACGCCACAGATAAGGACCTTGTCCTGCTTGAGCTGACAGGGATAAGCTCGAAAGCTATGTTCCTCCAAGCTATCATGACACTGATAACAGGCATAATACTTCAGACACTCGAAGCACTTTAGGGCAACAATATCTAGCTCTGTGTGATAATGCTGGCACCTGCTCTCATTATCTACCAAGAGACCATATATTTTCATTGTCATTAGGCACGAACAGTTTTACTTGAACCGTCTTTTTGGTAGAGGTTAATCAAACCTTCTTTAGTTGAACGAATCATGTCACCAGGTTTAACTTCTTGTGGCACGGTAATCGTAAGAAGTTCCATTGGGTTTGGTGAACGGTCAATCTTATTACCATTAGAATCGTGAAGATTTTTGATGTCACACTCGAAATGACGGAAGCCTGGTCCGTAGAATTCAACGTGGTCACCTTCGAGGATAACATTACGTTGACGGATCGTAGCTGTCATAGTTGCTGGGTCAAAATCTACTACCTCACCAACAAATTTGTATTGTGGAATCTTACGACGGGCACCAAAGAGTTGCTCGTTTTCTGTTGGAGTCTTGTAATAAAAACCTGTTGCCAATTCACGTTGGGCAACTTTCCAAAGCTCGTTAATCAAATCATCTTTAATAGCATAAAAGGCTTCTGCACTTTCCATGTAGGCATCACAGGCAGCCTTGTAACAGTTAGCAACTGTTGAGACATAGTGGACAGATTTCATACGACCTTCGATTTTAAGGCTATCAACGCCATTATCGATAAGGTCAGGGATATTTTCAATCA
>DBFVHV010000043.1:0-6987 GCA_048524165.1 Streptococcus sp. | reverse complement strand
AACATCTGGATTTTCTAAAAAATCTTGATCAAACTTAAAATCTAATAAGAAATTAAATCGATTTACTTCTTTTTAAAAGCCCCATCACTATAGTTTATCTCATAACCAGATACTGTCAATAATTTTGTGTAAACACTCAAGTAGAGTTACGGGGTTGTTAATCAAATAAGCTTTCAAGTGTGTCAGAACATTGACCAAACCCTTTATGGATCCGTTGACTTTGCTTGAAATTATAATCTTCAAACAAAGTAACTAAGTAACGTTCCAGAGCCTCCTCGTTAGGAAAAAGAAACTTTTTTTTCGTTTGACGTTTGATTTCTTTGTTGAGAGACTCAATGAGGTTTGTAGAATAAATGCTGTGCCAAATCTGGTAGGGAAACTGATAAAAAGTTAAAAGATTTTCCGCATTCTCCAAACTTTCCATTATTTTCTTATACTTTGGTTTCCATTCAGCGATAAAGTCCTCCAAAGCTTGTACTGCTATTCCTAAATTTTCAGCACGACAAATCGTTTTAAATTGCCCCAGAATAACCGCTCGATCAGATCGCTTCACCTTACTAGCCAAATTTCGACTAATATGAATTAAGCAACGTTGTTGCTTAGCTAATGGGTAAACCTGACTGATAATCTGCTCAAGCCCCTTGAAACCATCGGTCACTACAAGAGAAACCTGTTGGATGCCTTGGTTTTGAATCTTGTCTAACAGGGGGGACCAAGAAGCATTGTTTTCATTTGGGGCGATTTCATATCCAAGAACAGCCTTCTGTCCTTCTGGTGTAATGCCAAGTGCTATATGAATACATTCTTTACTAACGGTTCCACGTCTTAATGGAAGATAGGTTCCGTCAAGAAATAAAACAGAGTAATTGGTTTCTAAGATTCGCTCATGAAAAGCAGCGACATTCTCCTGAGTTGCTTTTGAGATATTAGAAATTGTGGCAGGGCTATAGTGATGACCATACATTCGCTCGATGATGTCACTAATTTCTCGAGTCGTTACGCCGGTTTGATAGAGTTTGATAACCATCTCTCATCTCGACGTCCATAAGCGGGAAGCAAAGCTGGACTAAAGTTCCCATTACGATCTCTTGGAATAGTTATCTGAACAGTCCCATATTTGGTTTCAAATTTCCGTGAATAGGTTCCGTTACGACTATTACCAGAATTATAGCCTACTTTTTCGTAAGGCTCATACCCTAAAAAGGCTGATAACTCTGCTTGAAACAGATCATTCATAGCTGTTTCAAGAGAAGTACGGAAAAATTCATCAATATCTTGCTTTTGGACTAGGAAGTTAAGTAGTTCTGTGGTAAACTGAGTCATAGGAATAAATCTCTTTCTAGTAATGTTTCGCAACTCTACTATAACGGATTTATTCCTTTTTGTGTTTACACAACTTATTGTACACTACCCGTAAAGATTCAAAACAGTTAAATTTCAGTTTATGATATTTAATTAACCTTACGTTGATCAAAAAAGGTGTAAATAAACTCAAATATCGCAAGAATCACAAATCCGATACCACACATTGTCAACACTCCTGCAGCAGTTGTGAAACCAAATAAACCTGCAATATAGTTGATAATAATCGCTGAAAAAGCTGCTCCAAAATTGATTCCCATTAAAACAACTGATGTTGCTAAAGTACCACCATTTCTAGGAGCTACTTGAGATACTCGTAGGAAAGCTTGTGGGAATACCCATCCAAAGAATAATCCTGCAATTACTACACCTGCTGTAAGCATACCCACATTTTTAGCATGCGATACAATAAAGAAAGCTAATGCAATTCCACTAAAGGAGATTGGAAGGATAAAATTCCCAAAGAATTTACTTAACTTACCAAAGAATGGGGCGGCAATCATTGATGATAAACCTAATGAGGCAAGAATTGAAGCGGCTGTTGAAGGAGTAATAAGGCCTGTTTCTTCACCTAGTAATGCCATTTTAATAGTCATCATCAAGAACATCGCAAAGACAGCCATAAACAACAATGCTAGTAAAATAATATGTGTATTGATTGAATCTTTTAGTCTTGTCTTAGATTGAACTTGTCCACTGTCTCTTTCCTTCGGTTTATCTTCTGGTATCATGACAAAAGCTCCAAAGAGAATTAAGGGAATAAGGCCAATCGCAAACCCCATGTAAGCCACGTTCCATCCAACAATAATTAAAGCAGAAAGTAAGAAACCAAATCCTGCATTTCCAAGATTCTGACTCGTATTTTGATAGCCCAACATATCAGTCAGTTCTTGATCTTTATAAAAGCGATACATCAACGATACTGAGAATGGATTAAAAAGACCAATACCAAACCCCATAAGTAAACGTAAAACAACAAATGCATAGTAGTTGGGAATAAACGCAGGAAGGATACCACCAATAAGGTACATGGTTAGCCCTGCCATTATTGTACGCTTAATTCCAAAACGCTTAGCAATTGATTCTGAAAATAAAATCAAAAGTAAAACACCGAAATTTGGCAATGTTGAAATCAATTCAATAGCTGATGTTGACTGTTCTGGGAATAAATGTGCTAGTTGAGTATTTGCAATCGAAACTGAGGGTGCCGTTTGTGCCAAAATAGATAAAGATAGCAAAGATATCTTAAACGTCCAAGAACTCGGGTTTATATTTTTTTTCATATTCATCATCTTTTCTCCTATTACATATCGTTTTCGATATCCTTAACAGCAGCAAGTCCCGCTAAGTAACCAGATGTCCAAGAGAATCCTGAAGCTAGGCCCTCATAGGCTGGGTAATTTCTTGGTGCATAATAGCCTCCTGCATTAGCACCACCTGTATAAAGACCAGGAATGGCTTTATTATAGGCGTCAAGAACTCGTAAATCCTTATCGACACGAACTCCCCCCACTGTTCCCAAATAAACAACCTGAGCAATAAAAGCATAGTAAGGGCCTTCTTCAATACTATATTTCAAAGATGCTTCTGATTTACTAAAGCTCGTATCTTCTTTCCTAGCCACCATTTGATTATATTCTGAAACGGTATCCACGAAAGTCTCTGAATCCATTCCTGCATTTTCTGCAAGTTCTTCAAGTGTAGCACCTTTAAAGGCAATTCCTTGACTAACTGCTTCATCTGCTAAAGCAACGAAATCACCCTTAGCATCACTTGCACCAGGTCCTGATTTAGAAATCAACAGGTCAGTCCCTTTTGAATAATCTTCTAAGGTAGCACGGTCCATCACATAGTAGTATTTACCTCCTACACCATAACCTGCATTAGACCATTCAACTGTATCATAAACAGCATCTTCATTTGTAAAGCGTGCCCCTTGTGGATCTACCCATAGTAGAGGTGATAATAATAATTGCGTCAGCGGAGAGTCATTAAATCCTGCCAACTGTTTTCCTTTTGTTTCTTGAGACACTACAGATTCTGCCATTTGTGCAGCATGGATGAGTGCAGCACCATCAATATTAACACCACCTGCTTGTTCCATAGATGTGAGACCTTCACCCATACTTGGAACACCTAAAGTTCTTAAGTTAATTGTTCGCATCACTTGAGCAACTCGGCGTTTATCACCACCAAAACCGCCAGTTGTAATGATGCTTGCTTTCGCATGAACAAGTATTTCTTGACCAGTTTCTGTTACTGCTCGGAGTCCCATAACACGTCCACTTTCATCCTGAATAAGACTTTTCATCGTTACACCGAATTCCACTTGTACGCCTTGTTTTTCTAAGCTTTTCTGAATTCGTCCATAAGATTCGTTCTTATTCATATACATATGATAAGAGCCACCACGATAAGGTTTTCCTAAATGAGCAAATTGTGTTGTGTTTTCGTTTTTGTTTAACTCAATCTCCATTCCTAAAGACTTAATTTCTTCAAGAGTTTCTTTGGCATGCTCAATAATATTTTTAAGTAAAGCTCCATTTGACAAATAGTGATTGTGACGTTGGAGCTCATCAATCGCTTCCTTTGTTGATAGTTTTAATCCCAGAGCTCTTTGTTCTTCTGTGTCTACTGCAAAAAAACCAGAGGAAATTTTAGTATTCCCACCAATTTGAGGAAGTTTCTCAAGCAATAAGACTGAAAGACCATTTTTAGAAGCCGCGTGAGCAGCGGCTAAACCAGCTCCTCCTGCACCAGCTACAACAACATCTACCTTATATTCTTTAACCATGTGAAATGTCTCACTTTCTTTTTATGCTATAATTATACTTGATAAAAACGACTAAAAAAATTGTTCTAATTGCCCTCTTTTGTGACGAAATATATCCTTTGGAGGTTCTATGTTCACTATTTCAAATTGCTTGCACCGAACCCTTAAATTACCTAAATCTAGCTTAAAAGATAAACAAAAACAGGTTTATATTATTGAAATACTTTCTAATATCACTTTATATTATCAAGGAAAAGTTACTCACCATAAGCCTTACGATATTATCCTATTCAACCAATCAACCACACTACGAGTCGAGTCACTAGATCAAACGCCCCTACTCTTACGTGTCCACCATGCTATTTTCGATATTCCAAATCCCATTTCTCAATTTACCGTGGGAGACAATGCACTCATCCATGACTTTATGAATCCCATAGATGACCAAACTTTAATGATTGTGTTCACCCATTTAGACAGTGAAGTTTGTCACGCCTACTTAAATGTCATCGAAAAACTAGAAGAAACGACAGACAATGATCAATATGTCCAATTTCAAAGTCAAAAAATCTGTGGACTTCTATTTACTGAGCTTTTGCGTGAACACGAGAGTAAAGTCTCCAAATTGAACTCTCTTTTTCCAGATTCAAAGATTAAACATGCATCGAAAGAAAGCCAATCTGGGATGATTATGAAATACATCTCAGAACACTTACAAACAGTGACACAAAAGGAAGTTGCACATCACTTCTCGTATCAACCTAATTATTTTTCAAGACTCTGCCAAGAGCTATTTGGACTCTCTTTTGTCGAACTACGTACTACTATACGGTTAGAATACGCAAAAGAACAGCTTAGTCTCACTACCAAATCTATCGAAGTGATTAGTGAAGAACTAGGCTACAAAGCAGTCTCCAATTTCCATCGAAACTTTAAGGCCTATACTGGAAAAACTCCCGCAGAATACAGAGAAACAAGTCAAATCAATCCATTATAAAGATAAAAAAAGTCATAAATTTAGATATGACTTTTTTATTTTTATATGACAACCATAGAGTATAATACAATTAACAAAAACTTTTTTTCACTGGAGAATTATATGTTAAATATCATAACAATAATCGGCGCAGATCATCCAAATTCTACAAATCATAAATTAGCCGTTTACCTTTCAAATAGATTCAAAAATCAAGCTAGTTTTACCTTTTTTGATATCGAAAAGCTTCCTCAGTTTTCTAAAGACCAGCTAGAGGAAAAAAATAATGAAGTTGATGCGTTCAGACAACTAATACTTGAAGCAGATGCCGTTTTATTTGTTACACCTGAATACGATCATTCTGTTCCTGCACAACTTCTAAATGCACTAGAATGGCTAGCATTCGAACCTTTTCCACTCTTAGAAAAACCAACCATGATTTTAGGAGCCTCATACGGAAATTTAGGAACCAGTCGAGCACAAGATCATCTATTAGATGTTCTACGCGCACCTCAGTTGCAGGCAGCGGTTCAATCAGATGGTGGTTTTTTACTCTCTCGTTCACTTGAAGCTTTTGATGAAAATAATGAATTACTTAACTCCCAGGTTCGTGAAAAACTCGATGAAAAGATGTCTCATTTTCTTCTTTTTGTAAATGTCTCAAAACAAAATCCTGATTTACGTCTAAAAACTATAAATAAAGTACGTACTTATCGCTATCAATCAGAGAAATAGGAGTTGAATATGATAAAACTTGTTGGTTTAGTCGGTTCAAATGCTAAACACTCATATAACCGTATGTTACTTCAATGGATAAAGAAAAACTATCAGCAACAATTCCATTTAGAAATTATCGAACTTGCTTCATTTCCGCTTTTTAGTCAGAATAAAAAAACAAGTTCTTACCCAATCATTCAAGAAGTCAGCCAAAGAATACAGTCAGCAGATGGTGTTCTTATTGCCTGTCCTGAACATAATTACACTATCACCTCATGTTTAAAATCTGCTCTTGAATGGTTATCGTATGATTTACATCCTTTTTTAAAAAAGCCTGTTTACATTATTGGTGCCTCTTATTCTCCACTAGGAACGGGACGATCACAACTCCATCTCAAAGAGATTCTTCAATCTCCAGGTCTAGATGCTTGGGTATTGCCTGGTAATGAGTTTCTCCTAGGTCATGCACGCGAAGCATTCGACGAGACAGGAGATATCAAAGATAAAGCGACAAAAGGTTATTTTAATACTTGTCTGATGCATTTTCTACAGTTTACATCTGCTGTGAATGGTATTAATTCCTCAGTTACCTCTCAGGTGGATGCAACATCTGGTGCTTCGGAAAACTATTCGTCACCTTCACATCCTTCACAAACTAATAACATATCACTTATAGAAAACACTAAAACTCCTTTTGATGATATCTTAGATAATATATTTGGTACACCACGTACACAATTCAATCACACAGCCTTCGATAATGTCCTCGATGGGCTTTATCCTATAAAGAAAAAAGCTCATCAAGCCTTCGAAGAAGTGCTTGATCAAGTTTATGGTAAAGTGACTACTAAAAATCCTAATGATGCCATTCTAGTCGCATGGAACAATCAGTAAAAATCACACAATTGAAGTGAACAGTTTCGCAAGCTAAAGTATCTTTACAATAATAAGTTCATCACCTAATTGATTGATACTCTGATTAGTTCATGTTATTATCAACCAATCGCGATTTATGCGATATTTTCTCCAACTAGGGTTTCAACCCTGGTTTTTTTTACTCCAGAACAAATTTGATTTCAAGAATAAGCTTTCAAGTGTGTCAGAACATTGTCCAAACCCTTAATGGATTCGTTGACTTTGCTTGAAATTATAATCTTCA
>DBFVHV010000042.1:0-7777 GCA_048524165.1 Streptococcus sp. | reverse complement strand
GTCATAGTAGCAGGTGTCGCTTGGAAGTCCTCTGAAGCGATATACTCACCTGTGAGGGCTGACAAGAAACCTTCATAAATAAAGACCAAACCTTGACCACCTGAGTCTACTACACCAACTTCTTTCAATACTGGAAGCATCTCTGGTGTCTTAGCCAAGGCAGCCTTAGCTCCGTCAAGAGCTGCACGCATAACCTCAACAGCATCATTCGTAGATTCAGCTTTCTTAATCGCTGCTGAAGCTGCACCACGTGATACTGTAAGGATTGTTCCTTCGACAGGTTTCATAACAGCTTTATAAGCAACTTCAACACCTGATTGGAAGGCGTGTGCTAGATCTTGGCCATCAAGTTCCGTTTTATCCTTGATACTTTGACCAAAACCACGGAACAATTGTGACGTAATAACACCTGAGTTACCACGGGCACCCATCAAGAGACCTTTAGACAAAATCTGACCAACTTCACCAACTGTTGAAGCTGTTTGATCTGCGACAGCTTTGGCTCCATTATCCATAGTCATTCCCATGTTTGTTCCAGTATCTCCATCTGGTACTGGGAAGACATTGAGTGAATTCACATATTCTGCTTGCTTACCTAGACGCGTTGCTGCCGCTTGGACCATCTCCTGAAGCAAGCTTGTTGTAATTTTAGACACTAGTTTTCTCCTACGACTTTGATATTTTGAACGTAAACATTTACTGTTTCAGCCTTGATACCGAGTTGATTCTCAAGATTAAATTTCACACGTTCTTGAATATTTTTTGAAACCTCACTAATCTTAACACCATAACTCATAACAGTGTAAACATCCACAGTGATACCTGCATCAGTAGATTTCACGACAACTCCTTTTGCGTAGTTTTCTTTTCCAAGAAGTGCTTGAAAATTATCTCGGATAGCACTCTTACTTGCCATACCGACAACGCCAAAAATTTCTGTTGCTGAACCGCCAACTACTGTTGCGATGACATCATCTGACAATTCGATTTGACCATCTTTTGTATTGATTTTTACAGTCATAATTACTACCTCAAAAAGTTTTTATCAGTTTATTTTATCATATTCGAAACTACTTGTAAAAAATAAGAGGAAGATACCTTTTGAATAAGAGCATCTTCCCCATCATTTTATTATCTAAACTGTCTCTTTACCAGATAACGACGGTACATCACGTAGAGAAAGACCGCACGCCATATATTATCAACAACCGTTGCAATCCAGACACCTGCAAGCCCCATTCCCAAACTCACACCTAGGAAGTAGCCTGAGAAAATTCGGATTAGCCACATTCCAATAGTCGTTGCGTAGAAAGGCATCTTAGCCTTCCCAAGACCTTGCCAAGCTGCTGTGTATACTAAAGTCGCCGAAGTCACGGGATTTCCTAGGAATGAATAAAGAATAACGACCTGACTAGCGGCAATAGCTGCTTGATTATCTGTAAAGAGGTTTGACAAGCCTTGGCCAAAAAGTAAGATGCTTCCAGAAACCAAAACCATCAAGAATGTTGAAATCCAGTAAGACTCTCGTATAATACGCTTCATCTGCGCCTTATCCCCTCGCCCCAAACTATTGGCAACCAAGATAACCGTGGCTGTAGCTACCCCCATACCTGGCATATAGTTAAACTGGGTGAGATTTTCACCAATGGCATTACCACCGACTACGGCTGTACCAAAGGTAACGATGATAGCCACGATAACAACATCACCAGCACGCATCATCAACCGCTCACCTGCTGCTGGGAGAGCAATTCCCAATAACTCCTTGTTAAAAGGTTTGGTAACTTCAAACTGTTTCACATCCAATTTCATCGCATTCCATAGTATGACCGTCCCAACTAGGCGAGAAAAAACCGTAGCTGTAGCTACCCCAACAATCCCCCAATGTCCAACAAAAATAGCAAAAGAAGATAGAAGAGCATTAAGAAGATTGGTCAAAAGACTGACGACCATGGAGATACGAGGACGCCCCTTGGCTCGTAGGATGTTACCGAAGGTAGTCATCAAAGCCAGAAAGACCACACCTCCACCGACTAGAGCCAAATAGAGACTGCCAGCCCGAGTCACAGATTGCTCAGTACCCAGAAGATTAAGAATGGCTCCACCACCAAAAATAGAGAGTAGACCCAAGACGAAACTAAGAGCAAGGGTAATAATAATAGCATCCCAGGTGTCTCTGTTAGTCGCTTTAACATCTCCTTTTCCTAGGCTTCTAGCAATAACACTAGCACTCGAAGTCCCCAGGGCAATGAAGATAGCTTGATAAATCGTAATGATATTATTAGCCACGGAAACCCCCGATATAGCAACAATACCAACCTGAGCTACTAGGTAAGAATCGACAACCCCCATCAACATTTGTAAGAGGTTTTCAGCCATAGCCGGTAAGGCTATGTTTAAAATTTTCTTTGTTTCTGTCATCATATTTTCTTTTATATTGATAAAAATAGGGCTGATTTCTCAGCTCCTATTTTTTTATTCTTATACACCAAGATAACTTTCAACTGCTTTTTGCATATCAGCTGCCGCAACAACTGTTTTATGGCGAACTTCTGCACGTTCAAGTCCGTCTACAGCAGCTGGGATAGCTACACCTGAAAGTTGGTGCAAATCTTCTACCGCTTTAAAGTCATCACCACTGTCTTTACCTGTAACAGCTGAAACAGCCACACGTGGGAACTTGTATGGGCTAGCCGTTGAAGCGATAACTGTTGGTGTGTGATCATCTGTCTTTTGAACGTATGCTTCGTAAACAGCTGAGGCAACTGCTGTGTGAGGATCTTCAATATACTTGTCTTCTTCATAAACACGTTTGATTTCAGCAGCTGTTTCATCCTCAGTTGCAAATCCTGCTGCAAACAAATCAAGAATACCTTTATCTGCATCAGCCAAAGTGTACTCACCCTTAGTTACAAGCGCATCCATAAGCTCTTTAGTCTTAGCTGCGTCATTACCAAGAAGGTGGAAAATCAAGCGTTCTAAGTTAGAAGATACCAAGATGTCCATAGAAGGACTTGTTGTTACCTTGAAGTCGCGTTTCTTGTCATAAGTACCTGTTGCAAAGAAGTCTGTAAGGACATTGTTTTCGTTAGAAGCACAGATTAATTTACCAACTGGGACACCAATTTGACGTGCATAGTAAGCCGCCAAGATGTTACCAAAGTTTCCTGTTGGTACTGTGAAGTTAACCTTATCTCCGTTTTGGATATGACCTGCCTTCACCAACTGCGCATAGGCATACACATAGTAAACCACTTGTGGTACCAAACGACCAACGTTCATTGAGTTAGCTGATGAGAACTGCGTATGATGAGTCAACAATTTCTCACGCAAATCAACATCGTTAAACATACGTTTCACATCTGTTTGGGCATCATCAAAGTTACCATCAATGGCAATAACATGAGTGTTAGCACCTGTTTGCGTTGTCATTTGCAATTCTTGGATTTTTGAAACACCATCTTTTGGATAAAAGACAATAATTTCAGTTCCAGGGACATCTGCAAAACCAGCCATGGCAGCTTTACCAGTATCACCTGATGTCGCTGTCAAAATAACAATCTTGTTATCAACACCTTGTTTCTTAGCTGATGTTGTTAGCAAATAAGGCAAGATTGAAAGAGCCATATCTTTGAAGGCGATGGTAGAACCATGAAAAAGCTCAAGGTTATAATGGTTTTGAAGTTTGACCACTGGAGCAATGGCAGCTGTATCAAACTTATCATCATAAGCATTTGTGATACAGTAATCCAATTCTTCTTCAGTAAAATCATCCAAGAAAGCAGACAAAACTAATTTAGCAACTTCTTGGTAAGAAGCATCTTTCAAGCGATCAAAGTCTAAAGTAACTTCAGGTGTTGTCAATGGGGTGAACAAGCCACCATCTGTTGCCAATCCTTGAAGAATAGCCTGACTAGCTGTTACTTTATTATTTTCGTCACGTGTTGATTGGTATACAAGTGTCATGGTAAATCCTCTTTTTTAGATAGTCTGTGGTTCTATTATAGCATAATTGTCAGAATATTTCTACACGTATTGCGACTTCTGAGAAAATCATTCGGATTTCACTTGTTTAATTTCATTTAAATACCAGAAAAAATCCGGAATTTCTATCCCGGATTTTCTTTTAAAATTTATCTTTGGTGTCATTCTTAGTTGAAAAAGTGATATCTTTTGATTTACCATCACCACTAAGAGTTACTTTGTTATCTTTTTTAGTAACTTTTAGCTCTTGACCCTTTTTCACATTGAGACCATCGATATCAACATCTTTGTTGACAGAAGTAACAGTCATCTTATGTCCCAAACGGCTAACCTTCCCTTTAAAAAGAGTTGTCGTTGTTTCACCGGTCTTCGAATCATACTTTTGATCACTGTCTTTCGCAGCTTTTTCAAGAGCGTCATCAAGTTCTTTTTCTATAGTTTCCTCACTGTAATAGTTTTCAAAGGACTCTCCATAGATGGCTTTAAATAAATCTCCATAGGTTGAAAATGTCTTCTCAAGCCTATCATGATAATCCTTGATGTAGGATTTCTTGTCAAAGGTATAGCTAGCCGTCACCTTGGCATTGCTACCTTTCACCTTCATGGTTACAGCAGTATCTGTAATATACTTTTCAAGTTCTTTACTTTCCAAATCTGTCAAACTTTCAGACATGCTTGAGCTATATTCTCTACCTAAAGAGCTACTGTACCATTTGCCGTCAATATTACCTGTCACGTAACGGTAAGTCATGAAGCCACCGATACATAAAAAGACAAGGGCTACTGCTGATACAATTGAGACTAGGATGCGTTTTTTCTTTTTAGGATCCATGCCTTTTTTAGGAGCCAAATTTGCCATAGCCGTCTGTCCTTCTGAAAAAGCTACAGTAGGAAAGTCTTGCACTACTGGCACCACTTCAGTTGGTACAGGATTGGTACTTGTCTCAACAATTTCTGCCCCAACCTTAATTGGTTCAGCCGTCTCAGGCTCTTGCGTTTTAACCGGTTTTTCGTTAACAAACTCTCCAGCTTTCAAAGCATCCGCCATCTCCTGGACGCTGGGCTTACGACCATTCACCGTTTCAAAATAGTCTAACCATTCCGCTCTTGTCATTTATATTCCCCTTTAATTTCATTTTTTATGTGTTTTTTGTGAAGCTAATGTCACCGAATTCACTGTGTCCCTTGATGGTAAAGCCGCCATTGTTAGGCGTGTAATCTAATATATCACCCTTTTTAAAAGCATCAGAAACCCCAGCCTTATCGACAGTAATTGTCTGCTCCCAACGATTAATATCTCCCGTGAAAGCAGTTGTTGTTACGCGACCTGTTTTAGAATCATAAGTATAACTCTTTGGAAGTTCTTTCTTCACCGTCTCATCAAACTGTTTATAGTAGTCTTCTTCTGATAAAGAATAATTATCAAAAACCTCCAAGAATTCCTCACCGTACTGGCCTTTCAGTTCATTAACCCTACTCTGGTAAGCCTGATAGAGACCTTTACGGTTGTATACAAAGCTAACTTTTAACTGTGCCTTGTTGTCAGTGATGCTCATGGCTGTATTGATATCAGTTATCAGATCCTGACCTTGTGGTAGATCATTACTGACTTTATTTTTACTGCTAGCTGTATCTTTTAGAGTCGCTAACATTTTCCCGCTAAAAGTCGGGCTTGTCCACTCGCCCTCAATGCTGGCAGCTCGATAACGGTAACCCATGACGTTACAAACAATCAAAAGGATAGTGAGTATCGCTGCAACAACACCTGATACCATCCCCACAATATTCTTTGAGGTTACTGGCTCCTTTGATTCTTTTACTTTTTGACCAGGATTGAAGCGAACAGTCACCATCCTATCAGCATTAAACTCTTTAAACTTATTAGTCGCCCTATTCCCTTCTATGGAGGCCCTTGATGGCCTCATTTCCTGAGGCTTGAGCGGATGCACTGTGGCATTCAAACTAAGCCCTTCTTCTTTTGTCATAGAACTCTCCTTATTTTACCGTAAGGTTATTATAACAATTCTTAAAGCGTTTTTCTATCTTATTCAGGAAAGTCCTTTATTTTTAATTTGGATGAACACTCTAATATAGTAGCTTTTAGCAAAAAAAGTAGCCCTCACAGAGCTACTTTAGTCTATCACTTAACCTTTGTAGTCAAAGGCAATTTCGATAATTTCTTTCAATTCTGAAATAAGAGGTTCTTTTGGATTGGCAGTTGTACATTGGTCTTCGTACGCATGCTCTGCCAAAGTATAGACAGTGTCTTGAAGAAGTTTCTTCGTAACCCCTTGTCCTTTCCAGTTCATGTCAATACCAACGGCAACACCCAATTCGTAAACTTTTTGTGCCAAAACTTCAACCAATTCAGCATCTGATTGTTTGTCAGTACCCCATCCCATGAAACGAGCGATATCTGCGTAATCCTTGTCTGCACGGAAGTAATCATATTTAGGGAACATAGCGTGTTTTTGAGGATCACGACCATTGTAACGGATTACGTGAGGCATCAAAATCGCATTGGTACGTCCATGTGGAATGTCAAACATCGGACCAACCTTGTGAGCTAGTGAGTGGTTGATACCAAGGAAGGCATTGGCAAAGGCCATACCAGCCATTGTAGACGCATTATGCATCTTTTCACGTGATTCTTCATCAGCAAAACGATAAGAATGTTCAAGATTTTCAAAGACGAGTTTAATCGCTTGAAGAGACAATCCACGTGTATAATCACTTGCCATTACAGACACATAAGATTCAATAGCGTGAGTCAAAACGTCCATACCTGTATCAGCAGTAACGCTAGCAGGAACACTCATAACCAAGGCTGGGTCAACAATGGCAATGTCTGGAGTCAAAGCATAATCAGCCAATGGGTACTTGATATGGGTTTCACTATCAGTGATAACTGCGAATGATGTTACTTCTGAACCTGTTCCTGAAGTAGTTGGAATACAGATAAACGTCGTTTTTTCTGCATAAGGAATCTTGTAGGTACGTTTACGGATATCCAAGAATTTTTGTTTAGCTCCAAAGAAGCTTACATCTGGGTGTTCGAAGAACATCCACATTGCCTTAGCGGCATCCATTGCAGAACCACCACCAAGGGCGATGATAACATCTGGTTGGAAGTCTACAAAGCGTTCCAAACCTTTATAAACTGTATTTGTAGATGGGTTTGGTTCAACATCTGAGAAGACTTCAATCAATGGATCATTGTGGTTAAGTTCCAATTGTCGTTTAACCAAGTTTGCATAACCAAACTGAACCATACCTGGGTCGCAGACCAACATAACACGTTCAGCCTTGATGTGACGCAAATAAGTTATTGAGTCTTTTTCGAAGAAAATTTTTGGTGGGACACGAAACCACTGCATGTTATTGCGGCGCTTTGACAGTGTTTTAATATTAAGAAGGTCAAATGAGCTAACGTTATGAGAAATTGAGTTGTGACCGTGTGAACCACATCCAAGAGTCAATGATGGAATCATATTGTTGTAGATATTACCGATACCACCTTCAGCTGATGGGCTATTTACCAATACACGGCAGGCTTTCATGCGAATACCAAATTGGAGTTGAAGGTCTTCATTTTCAGTATGGATAACAGCTGTATGTCCGAGACCTCCCAAATTGAGCATGCCTTCTGCTTTTTTGAATCCATCTTCAACGCCATCAGATTTGATAAGGGCAAGTACTGGAGACAATTTTTCCAAGGCAAGTGGATGTTCCATTGTTGCATCTGGAATTTCTGCCAAAAGCATTTTTGTTCCTGCAGGTACTTTAAGACCAG
>DBFVHV010000041.1:0-3407 GCA_048524165.1 Streptococcus sp. | reverse complement strand
TCTTTTTCATAAATCTCCTGAGAGGGTCGACTAGTGTCGGTCCTCTTATTTTTTGTGTTTGAAAAGGCTTTAGTCACCTATTTTCTAAAAAAAATGCTATCATAGAAGAGATATCCTAACGAAAAGGAAACAGTAACATTGAGATTAGACAAATATTTAAAAGTATCACGAATTATCAAACGCCGTCCAGTGGCTAAAGAAGTAGCTGATAAAGGGCGTATTAAAGTAAATGGTGTACTCGCTAAGTCATCTACAGATTTGAAAATCGGTGATCAAGTGGAAGTTCGTTTTGGAAATAAACTTTTGACTGTTCGTGTTCTAGAAATGAAAGACAGTACGAAAAAAGAAGATGCAGCAAAAATGTATGAAATTATAAGTGAAACAAGGATTGAAGTGGATGAGCAAGAAGCCTAATATTGTACAACTTACTAACGATTACATTGATAATGCCAATCAAGAGCAACGTTTAGAGCGTGCCGAACACGAACAAAGGAATCGCTTTATGGGATGGATTCTCTTTGTGGTTGTTTTACTCTTTATCTTACCAACTTATAATCTAGTTGAAACGTATATGAATATTAAACAGCAAGAGAAGGAAGTCTTGTCATTACAGAAAGACTATGATAAATTGTCAGATCAGACAAAGGAACGAAAGGATTTGGCTAAGAAACTTAAGGATGATGCTTTCGCTGAGAAATATGCGCGTGCTAAGTATTACTATTCACGTGAAGGAGAGTCTATCTATCCTGTACCAAGCTTATTACCCTAATGAAAGATTTACTTAAAACTGTAGAAACTTTTTTAACCTATTCAGAAGCCAAGTTAGAGGAACTATCAGAAAAAAATCAGCAACTTAAAACGGATATGCCGAGGAAAGAGGGGGTGAAGAAACAAGCATGAAAAAGCTCTTAATAGCTGCAACTGCTGTGCTTGTATCTTCTAGCCCTATAGTCCTACTTCCTATGGAGAAAGAGCTAACTCTGACTCCAAATCAGGTCCAAAAGTTGTCTCAAAATACTATAGCTAGCTTGAGTCAATTTAAACAGATTCCTAAAAATCCAAGAACGATAACAAATATCCTAACTTATAAGAACAAGGAATTAACAGAATTTAAAACCAGTATCCAAGCAGATACCAAACTATCGATTTCTGCTATTTTTTGGAATGCTAAAGGTGAACCTGTTTTCCAACTTCAAGATGGTGATTTTGTAGCCGCTAGTCAGAAATCAATTATTGATGATAGTGTCTATAATCAAAAACCAGTAGACATGACCTTCTGGACTAAAGATGGTTTAACAGTTTACAAAGATCCCTACGTTTTAGGAACTGAAAAAGCTGACTCTAAACTCGCTAGCTTCAAACCGATAAAGGTTAGCCGAGCTGCCCAGACGCATGCTGGAACTTATTATTTTGTAGATGGGGAAGGTTGGATCAATGCCTCTGATTTGTCAACTACTGACAATCGCATTGAGGCTGTTCAAAAAGTACTAAACGAGAAGTATAACAATCAAGAGCACATCTCAGTTTATGTCAAGCAGCTTGATACAGACCGCGTAGCAGCTATCAATGACGAAAAAAGCATGTATGCAGCTAGCGTAGCCAAGTTAGGTGTACTCTATTATGCACAGGAACGTCTGTCTCAAAAGAAATTATCATTATCCGATGAGTATCAATATACCTCTGCTGTGAATGGTTTTCCAGGTGCTTATGATCCAGATGGCTCAGGAAAGATTAGTAAGATGCCTGATGACAAGAATTATAGCTTGGAAAACTTGTTAAAGGCTGTAGCTCAAAATTCAGATAATGTAGCGACAAATATCTTAGGTTATTATGTAGCCAATCAGTATGATAATTCCTTCCAAAAATCAGTAGATAAGGCGTCAGCAACCTCATGGAATATGGATAAAAAAGAGTTGACTGCTAGAGCAGCAGGTACTTTGATGGAGGCGGTTTATAGGCAAAATGGGGATATTATTAATTATCTTTCAAGTACAGACTATGATGGCGAACGTATTTCAAAAAATATTGATGTCCCTGTTGCACATAAAATAGGGGATGCCTACGACTTTAAACATGATGTCGCTATTGTCTATACAGATTCTCCCTTTATTCTATCGATTTTTACGGATAAAGAAGGCTATGACAAAATCACCTCAATTGCAGATGATGTTTATGGAATTTTAAAATAATGACAGAAAAATTGTTGCAAATGATGCAAGCAAAAGGTTATTTTAACCAGCACAAGAAAATTTTAGTAGCAGTATCAGGTGGAGCAGACTCGATGAGTTTGCTGCACTTTTTGTATAACCATCAAAAAGATTTGGATATTCAGCTGGGCATCGCTCACGTTAACCATAAGCAACGGCAAGAGTCGGAGTACGAAGAAAATTATTTACGTCATTGGGCAAAGGAACATAAGGTCCCTTTTCACTACAGCGCATTCTCAGGAAAGTTTTCAGAAAATGCCGCCCGTACTTTTCGCTATGATTTTTTTAAGCGAATTATGAAAGAAGCAGACTACTCTGCTCTTGTCACGGCCCACCATGCTGATGATCAGGCTGAGACAATTTTTATGAGATTGTTGAGAGGAAGTCGTTTAAGACATCTGAGTGGGATTTGTGATGTAAGAGCATTTGGCACTGGTCAGATTATTCGTCCCTTTTTGCATATTCCGAAAGATAAACTTCCCGTAACTTTTCATTTTGAAGATAGGAGTAATTCTTCTTTAGCCTATCTCCGAAATCGCATTAGACTGACCTATCTCCCTACTCTATCTCAGGAAAATCCTAAATTTAAGGAGCATCTTTGTCTTTTAGCAGATGAGATTGCCCTTATGAGAAAAGCATTAGAGGAGTTAACGAAGGATATTACTATAACCGATTTGTTTGTTTTTCAACAACAGACAGATGCTGTCCAACACCTTCTTATTCAGAGTTATTTAGAATCCTTTCCTGATTTACAGCTTTCAAAAGGTCAGTTCAATCAATTGATGAGTTACCTAAGAAAAAAAACTTCAGGAAAGATGCCACTAAAAAATGGTTACGTGTTAGTCAAAACACAGACGGATTTCTTAGTAACCAAAGAAGAGCCTATCAGTCTGTCTCCTCCAAGCCTCCTAGAATTTGGAAAATCTATTGTGTTTGAGGAACACCTATTGACCTTTTCTGAACCACATGTCGTTTCTAACGAGGATACTATTAATATTTGGTCAGATGCCCCGATAGTGATTCGTCATAGACATGAAGGTGATAGGATTGACTTGGGTACTCACCACAAAAAATTAAGACGATTGTTCATAGACAATAAAATTTCAGAGAAAGATCGTCAAAAAGCCATTATAGGGGAACAAGATGGTCAGATTATTTTTCTCTATGTTGCGGGGCGTCTCTATTTGAAAAAAAGACCTG
>DBFVHV010000040.1:0-1885 GCA_048524165.1 Streptococcus sp. | reverse complement strand
AACCATCAATAAAAAGGATTACTATTTCTTTGATAATGGTATCCAATTGCGTAATGCCCTTCGTCGTGCGAACAACGGTTATACTTACTATTACGGTTTAGACGGTGCTATGGTTAAGAATGCCTTCGTCGATTTTGACGACAAGCGTAAGCAGGTGCGTGCCTTTACAACTCAAGGAACCATGGTAGTGGGTAACCTTCATTGGAGTGGTCACCATTTCTATTTTGATCGTGAAACTGGTATTCAGGCCAAGGATCGTATTGTCCGTACAGATGATGGCAAATTGCATTACTATGTTGCAGAAACTGGTGACATGGGACGCAATGTCTTTGCGACTGATAGCAGCACAGGTAAACGTTATTACTTTGACGCTGATGGTAACACTGTGACTGGTTCACGTGTCATTGACGGTAAGACTTATTACTTTAACCAAGATGGTAGTGTCGGTACGGCCTACAGCAACCGAGCTGATTCTATTATCTTTGAAAATGGTAAGGCCCGTTACATCACACCAGCAGGCGAAATCGGACGTAGTATCTTTGTCTACAACCCAGCGACTAAGGCTTGGAACTACTTTGATAAAGAGGGGAACCGTGTCACTGGACGTCAATACATTGATGGTCACCTCTATTACTTCAAGGAAGATGGTAGCCAAGCTAAGGGTGAAATTATCGTAGAAAATGGCATCAAGTATTACTATGAGCCAGAAACAGGTATTCTCGCTAGCGGACGCTATCTCCAAGTAGGTGATAATCTGTGGATGTACTTCAAACACGACGGTTCAATGGCTATCGGCCAAGTTCGTGCTGATCATGGATACCTTAAGTACTTTGATGAAAATGGTATCCAAGTCAAGGGGAAAACGGTTGTCGAAGATGGTAAGACTTATTACTATGATGCCGACAGTGGAGCTCTTGTAACAAGCAGCTTTGCTGAGATTGCACCAAACCAATGGGCTTACTTCAATACGGAAGGTCAAGCCCTTAAAGGAAATTGGACTATCAATGGCAAGGAATACTACTTTGACCAAAATGGAATCCAGTACAAGGGCAAAGCCGTTAAGGTTGGCAGTCGTTACAAGTACTATGACGAAAACGATGGACAACCTGTAACTAACCGCTTCGCTCAAATCGAGCCTAACGTCTGGGCTTACTTTGGAGCAGATGGTTATGCCGTGACAGGGGAACAAGTCATCAATGGCCAACACCTTTACTTTGACCAATCAGGTCGCCAAGTTAAAGGAGCCTACGTCACAGTCAATGGCCAACGCCGTTATTACGATGCTAACACTGGCGAATATATTCCAGGAAGATAAGCAGTAGTAGCCCCCATTGACTGCCCAGAGAACACACAGACGAGAATGAGGGAAAATTCTCAAGAAGAAAGATCGTGAAAACGGTCTCAGAATGAAGACAAACGTCATTTTTGGCGTTTGTTTTTTCCTTCGGGGAATTTTATGGAGAGGTTGCTTTTCTCCTTCTTCTCCATATCTTCTTTTTCTAAAAACGTCATTGTTTTTTGAAAATATTGTTGTTGTAACTATTGGGACTCCCTGTTGTTCCGATGGTTTTTTCTATTTAAAATAAGTTTCGTTGACAACAAAAAAAGAGGCAGCCCTCAATGGACTACCTCTCTTCCCAAGAGAAATTTCTCTGGAGAAGAAAAACAATGACTATTTTTAGTTTAACAGCGAGGGGAGAAACCTCATCCCTTAAACTTGATATAAGTATATCATAACAGGTCTTGTATTCGAAGCTCAGAGGACCCTTTATTTAACTTTTTTTAAATTTTTTACACCCCAATATAGTAAATGCTATCAAATAGATTTAACGGAAAGCAAACTGCCTTATCAGGATAGTCTATCTAAATAAAAAAACACCATCTT
>DBFVHV010000039.1:0-3697 GCA_048524165.1 Streptococcus sp. | reverse complement strand
CCCATCAATTGGAAAGAAGATAACTCCATGACCAAAGTATCTTGATTTGTCACTGATTGCGCTACTTCTGATGCAGGGAAGCCAATATTCCCAGACAAGACACCTGACTTGCCACCATGATTTAGAACATCAGCAATCATCGTTGTTGTTGTTGTCTTACCATTTGAGCCTGTAATACCGATAATTGGCGCTTCAGAGACTAGGTAAGCCAACTCAACTTCAGTCCAAACTGGAATCCCTTTTTCAAGGGCACGAGCTACCATTGGATTATCATACCGAATTCCAGGATTCTTGACCATTAATTCAAAATTTTCATCTAAAAGTTCAAGAGGATGTCCACCACAAACAACCTTAATGCCTTCTTCAAGAAGTGATTGAGCCGATGGGTTTTCCTCAAAGGCTTTTCCATCATTAACAGTAACAATAGCTCCTAGCTTAGCCAAAAGACGGGCTGCAGCTTCACCAGATTTAGCCAAACCAAGGACTAAAACTTTTTTATTTTCAAATTGTGTTATTGATTTCATAATTCGTCCATTCTCTCAAATTGTATCATAACTATTTTACCCTTTATCACACGCTATTTCAAGGAGTAGTATTTCTAGGTACAGAAAAAAGCCAATCTAACAGATTGACTTTAATATCGTGCTACTTATTTTCATCTGGTTGAGCTTTATCACGATTGAGCTCTGACATGGCGAAAAAATCTTTCAAGGTGAAATAGCTCAATGCAAGCATCCCTACCGTGACAAAGAACTCACCAGGTAAACTGAAGAATTTAATGATTGATAACACTGCTAAAAGTAAGAGCAATGCTAGGGTAGCCATGACAAAGAGAAGATTCATGGTGTTTTTTACCGACTTTGGTGCAATAAAGAAATAGAATGAAGCAATCAATATGGCAACAATCAGATAAAACATCTCTTCTCCTCTCTAAAGTTTATTCAGCTTCTGCTGCTTTTTTCTTACGTTTATTAGCTTTATCACGCTCTGCTTTATTCAAAATTTGTTTACGCAAGCGGATTGATTCTGGTGTAACTTCCATGTATTCATCATCATCCAAGAATTCAAGTGATTCTTCAAGAGTCAAGATACGTGGAGTCTTGATAACAGCCGTTTGGTCCTTAGTTGCTGAACGCACGTTTGTCATTTGTTTTGCTGTAGTGATATTGACACCAAGGTCATTTTCGCGAGCATTCTCACCGACAATCATACCTTCATAAACTTCAGTACCTGGGTTAACAAAGATTGTACCACGCTCTTCAATACGCATAATTGAGTAAGTTGTTGCTTTACCTGTATCGATAGAAACGAGGGCACCACGGTGACGTCCGCCAATCTCACCAGGAACAACCGGCAAATCTTGATCAAAGGTATGGTTCATAATACCGTAACCACGTGTCATAGACAAGAATTCAGTAGAGAATCCGATAAGTCCACGAGCTGGTACGAGGAAGATAAGGCGTGTTTGACCGTTACCAACCATTTGCATATCAAGCATGTCACCTTTACGTTCTGAAAGGGCTTGGATGATTGATCCTTGATACTCCTCTGGAGTATCGATTTGAACACGTTCAAATGGTTCACATTTCACTCCATCAATTTCTTTAATGATAACTTCTGGACGTGACACTTGAAGTTCATACCCTTCACGACGCATTGTTTCGATAAGGATTGACAAGTGCAATTCACCACGACCTGAAACCGTCCATTTATCAGGTGAATCAGTTGGATCTACACGAAGAGAAACGTCCGTTTGCAATTCTGCCAAAAGACGTTCTTCGACTTTACGAGAGGTTACGTGTTTACCTTCGCGGCCAGCAAATGGAGAGTTGTTGGCCAAGAAAGTCATTTGAAGGGTCGGTTCATCAATACGAAGAACTGGCAATGGTTCAACAGCATCAGTTGGTGTGATTGTTTCACCAACGAAGATATCTTCCATACCTGAGATAGCAATCAAATCACCAGCTTTTGCTTCTTCAATTTCACGACGCTCCAAGCCAAAGAAACCAAAGAGTTTCGTAACACGGAAGTTTTTAGTTGTTCCATCAAGTTTTGAAAGGGTAACTTGGTCACCAACTTTTACAGTACCACGGAAGACACGCCCAATACCAATACGTCCAACAAAGTCGTTGTAGTCAAGAAGTGATACTTGGAATTGAAGCGGCTCATCTGAGTTATCTACAGGAGCAGGGATGTGATCGATAATAGTGTCGAAGATTGGAGCCATAGTATGCTCTTGATCAGCAGGATTATCAGACAATGATGATGTTCCATTAATAGCTGATGCATAAACAACTGGGAATTCCAACTGATCATCATCGGCACCAAGCTCGATGAAGAGTTCAAGAACCTCATCAACAACTTCTTCCGGACGTGCTGATGGTTTATCAATCTTGTTAACAACAACGATAGGTGTCAAGTTTTGCTCAAGCGCTTTTTTCAGCACAAAACGTGTTTGAGGCATTGTCCCTTCATAAGCATCGACAACAAGGACAACCCCATCAACCATTTTCATGATACGTTCAACTTCTCCACCGAAGTCCGCGTGACCTGGTGTATCCATGATGTTGATACGTGTACCGTTATAAGCAACGGCTGTATTTTTGGCAAGAATTGTAATTCCACGTTCTTTTTCAAGATCGTTTGAGTCCATTGCACGCTCATCAAGCTCTTTACGCTCATCAAGAGTGTGTGATTGTTTCAACAATTCATCAACAAGTGTTGTTTTACCGTGGTCAACGTGGGCAATGATGGCTACGTTACGGATATCTTCTCTAAGTTTAGTCATTTTTTCCTCTTTAATTTTTATTTCAACTTTTAAAGTATACCACATTTTCAACAAAATGGCAGAGCTCAGCTGATTGTAAACGTTTTTCAACAAGAAAAAGGTGCTGTCCACCTATAATTGGTCAGACACACCTTCTGTCATTAGTTATCAATTGTAAGTGCAAGACTAGCAGCTCCAATAATACCAGCATCATTTCCAAGCTCTGCTAATTTCACTTTTGTTGTACGGCGAACTTGTGGGAATGCATAACGTGTAAAGTATCCTTCAACACGGCTACGCAAGAATTCACCAGCTGCTGAAACACCACCACCGATTACAACTGAATCTGGGTTAAGAATGTTTGAAATGTTTGCTGTTGCAAGTCCGAGGTATTGAGAGACTTTATCAACAATGCTATTAGCAAACTTATCACCTTCAGCAGCAGCTACGAAGATATCTTTACTTGTCACTTGCTCACCATTATCTACAGCAGCTTTAATAGAAGAGTTCCCTTCGTATCCTTCTGCCAAATGACGTGCTAAACGTACAACACCCGTTGCCGAAGCTACAGTTTCCAAACACCCCTTGTTTCCGCATGTACATTCAAATCCTGTTTCAGGTTCAACAATAATGTGACCAATTTCACCACCAGCACCGGCAACACCATGAATTAAATTACCATCAGCGATAACACCGCCACCAACACCTGTACCCAATGTTACAAAGACAACATCTGGATTGTTAGCACCAGCACCAACCCAACGTTCCCCCAGTGCAGCCACATTAGCATCATTATCAATAGCGAATGGAATACCTAGTTCTTTTTCAATGACAGAGCCAACTTCTTGAGTTTCTGCCCAGTTCAAGTTAAAAGCACCCGTTACTGTTTTATTTTCACGGTCAACTGCACCTGGAGATCCCATACCAATT
>DBFVHV010000038.1:0-3951 GCA_048524165.1 Streptococcus sp. | reverse complement strand
GATGCTAAGTATGTCCTAGAGGGTTATCTGTTCCCAGCGACTTATAACATTCATGACGATACGACGGTGGAATCTTTGGCAGAGGAAATGCTCTCTACGATGAACACCTACCTATCACCATACTATGCAACAATTTCATCAAGTAACCACAATGTTAATGAGATCTTGACTCTAGCTTCTCTTGTTGAAAAAGAGGGAGCAACTGATGATGATCGTAAAAACATTGCTAGTGTTTTCTATAATCGTCTTGATTCAGACATGGCCTTGCAAAGTAATATCGCGGTTCTTTATGCTCTTGGAAAACTTGGTCAAGAAACGACCTTGAAAGAAGATGCAACGATCGATACGAATATTGACTCCCCTTATAATGATTATGTACATAAAGGGCTGATGCCTGGTCCTGTAGACAGTCCTAGTCTGTCGGCAATAGAAGCAGTTATCAATCCATCTTCTACCAAGTACATGTACTTTGTGGCGGACGTAACAACTGGTGATGTCTATTTTGCTGAAAGCTATGAAGAGCACCAGCATAATGTTGAAACTTATATTAATAGCAAACTAAAAGATAAATAGTCTGATTGGTTAATTAAAATTCAGCAACTGACTACTGAGTTTGATTTCAAACCAACTGGCTAAAAAAAGGAAAGAGAAAAAATGGCAGAAAAAACATATGTAATGACCCTAGCGGAAAAAGAACAACTTGAAGCAGAATTGGAGGAGTACAAACTCGTACGTCGTCCGGAAGTTGTAGAACGCATCAAGATTGCCCGTTCTTATGGTGACCTTTCAGAAAACTCTGAGTATGAGGCGGCTAAAGATGAGCAAGCCTTTGTTGAAGGTCAAATTCAAATTCTTGAAACAAAGATTCGATACGCAGAAATCGTTGATAGTGATGCTGTTGCTAATGACGAGGTTGCGATTGGTAAAACAGTTGTTGTGCAAGAAATTGGTACAAGCGACAAAGATACTTACCATATCGTTGGTGCAGCCGGTGCTGATATTTTCTCAGGTAAAATTTCAAATGAAAGCCCAATTGCTCAAGCCTTGATTGGTAAGAAAGTTGGCGACAAAGTAGCTATCGAATCACCAGCAGGTAGCTACTCTGTTGAAATCCTTAGTGTAGAAAAAACAGCCTAAGTTAATGCTAGGACAAAAGTGTCCATTATTTGAACAAACATCGAAATAACTACATGATGTAGTAGCTGTTTGATCCTTGTGGGAGTGAGGCAGAACATTTGTTCTGTCTTACTCCTTTTTAGTTACCAGCGATATTAGGAGCTAGGTTAGTCTGAATTTATCTATAAGAAAAACACTCTTGAAGTTTTTTCCAAGAGTGTTTTGTAGCTCATTTTCGATTTTGCTTACCAGCGTTACGGTTTTTCTTTGGTTTACTTGCAATTGCTTGAGTATTTTTTGGAGTAACATCTTTACGTTTACTTGGTGTTGTACGAGGTGCTTTTGGAGGGTTCTTTTTGAACTCTTCAGCAACTTTTTCTTTCAAGCGAGGTTTGATGATATAGTTAGTAATCAACTGCTGGATAATAGAGAAGATACCACCGACGAACCAGTAAAGAATTACGGCTGCAGGTGAGCTGATACCAAAGAAAATCATCATGATTGGCATACTGTACATAGTCGCTGCCATTTGCTTACGTTGCTCCTCAGGAACTTGTTGAATAGACAACCAAGATTGGAAATAGTAAAGAGCAGCAATGATGATAATCAATGGGAAGTCACGATGACCGAGGTTAAACCAGAGGAAGTTATCCTTGAGTACACCAGGAGTGTAACGTGCTGCATAGTAAAGCGCTGAGAAGAATGGGAACTGAATCAATAGTGGAAGACAGCCAACACCACCCATCAAGCTAAGACCGTTTTCACGTTGGGCTTGAATGAGTTCAGACTGAGCAGCCATTTTTTCTTCTTGAGTTTCAGCGTTACGCAAACGTTCGTTGATTGGTTCCAAGATAGGAGCAAGGTACTCACGTTTTGCTGATTGGTAGGCTGCACTACGAGATTGGTGAAGACCAAGTGGCAAGATAATCAAACGAACAATGATAGTTACGAAGATAATACCAAGACCAAATCCCAGACCAAGATTATCTGCGAAGTAGGTGATGATGTGGCTCATAGGACGACCAAGTAGGTTCCAAACCCAACCAGTAGGATTACCAGACTTATCAAGGCTCACACATCCTGATAGGAAGAGAAGCATGCTGGCAGCAAGCCCCATAAGGGCTAGACGTTTTTGATTTTTATTCACAATATCATTCCTTTTGTTTTTTAGTTATACCTGTCTATTTTACCTTTTTTTAAAGAAGAGAACAAGCTAAAAACGGAGGCATCATCTTAATTAGCCATACGAAAATCACTGTAATTTGAGAAGTTTGCCATGGTTACATCAACATAGGTTACATTAGACCATTTTGAAGGTCCTTTTCGCACTTCCTGGATAAACTTAGCTAACTTAGCAGGGTTATCTGATTGCGCTAGAATTTCAACAGTTCCATCATCGTTATTCCAGACTCGACCGTAAATGTCTCCAATTTCGAGTGCTAAAGCATAGGTTGAATAACGAAAACCAACACCTTGGACTCTTCCTGAGACTAATAATCTTACTTTTTGCATGGTCCATGACCTCCTTTTGAAAGCTCTTTCTTTTAGTATAATCCTTGCTATAAAGTCGGTCAAGTCCAAGATTTATCAAGGAATTTCTGCTATAATGAGTGTATGGAAATCATTCAATCAAAGCAAAATGCTAGTATCAAGACTGCTAGAAAATTGTTGCAACGCAAGCACCGTAAAACCAGTTATCTTTTAGAAGGATGGCATCTTTTTGAGGAAGCAAAGGCAAGTGGTGTGGATATTCTTCAAATTTTTGTGCTTGAGGAGATGGCTGACCGTGTAGCTAATATGTCTAAAGTTAAGTTGGTTAGTCCGGAGGTGCTTAAGGAGCTCTGTGAAACTCAGACGCCTCAAGGGATTGTTGCAGAAGTTGCTAAACAAACTCAAGCTTTGCCAAACTCTTTTTCAGGGAAGTATCTGCTCTTGGAGGATGTTCAGGATCCTGGTAATGTTGGGACAATGATTCGAACAGCGGATGCTGCAGGTTATGATGGGGTCTTTTTATCAGATAAATCTGCTGATATTTATAATCAGAAGACCTTACGTTCTATGCAGGGAAGTCATTTTCATCTGCCAATCTACCGTGGACCGATTCTTGAGATGGTTGAAACTTGTAAAAAACAAGATTTACCAGTCTTGGCAACGACTCTCTCAGAGGTTTCCGTTGACTATAAAGCAGTTAAGACAGACGGTAATTTTGCCCTAGTGATGGGAAATGAAGGTCAGGGAATCAGTAAGGAAGTGGCTGAGTCCGCTAATCAACTGGTACATATTAACATGCCAGGCCAGGCAGAGAGTCTTAATGTTGCTGTTGCTGCAGGGATTCTCATGTTTAGTCTCTAGGTCCTAAGGATGATTTTATTGAAAAACATTCGCCTTTTAAAATAAATTTAAGCTCTAGTGGTATAATGAAGAAGCATTAGAAACATTCATGAGGTATTATTATGAAGCGACCAGAAGATGATAAAGAATTCATGGAAGTTGTTGGACATTTGATTTCACACCCACGTTTTCAAAAATTGGATGGGATTGTCCAACACCATCATTCGACACGTTTGGAACACTCGGTTAATGTTAGTTACACCAGCTACAAGATTGCTAAAAAATTTGGTTGGGATGCTAAGAGCACTGCTCGAGGTGGTCTCTTGCATGACTTTTTCTATTATGATTGGCGAGTAACCAAATTTAATAAGAGTCATGCTTGGGTACACCCACGGATTGCTGTTCGTAACGCCAGAAAGCTTGTTAATCTAAACAAAAAAGAAGAGGATATCATCCTCAAACATATGTGGGGAGCAACTATTGCACCGCCAAAATATAAGGAAT
>DBFVHV010000037.1:0-1783 GCA_048524165.1 Streptococcus sp. | reverse complement strand
GAGGAAGTGGTGGCTTTCGCCCATAATGTCTGGAAAAGCATTAACCTTGTCAACCTGCTAGACTACATTGAGCCAACCCGCAATCGGGCAGAAATTATTCTGCACAAAGCTGGAAATCATGAAATTGATGAAATTTACTTAAAAAAATAAAAAAGCTTGTCAAATCCTAACTTTTCATATATAATTAGATAGTTAGTATTTTCAATGGAGGTGAAACAACTTGGCAAACATTAAATCAGCTATCAAACGCGCTGAATTGAACGTTAAACACAACGAAAAAAACTCAGCTCAAAAATCAGCTTTGCGTACTGCTATTAAAGCATTCAACGCTAACCCAACTGAAGAAGCTTTCCGAGCTGCATCAGCAAGCATCGATAAAGCCGCTTCAAAAGGTTTGATTCATAAAAACAAAGCAAGCCGCGATAAATCACGTCTTGCAGCTAAATTGGCTAACTAATCAAAAACTCCAGTAGGAGTTTTTTTCTTTTCATAATAACATAGAACTCCTGCTAACGATAAGCTAGCAGGAGTTTTCTTTGCTCATTAGACTCCGGTAATTTTAACTTCAAAAATAGTCCCCTTAGGCTGATTGTCCTTGACAATTATTGTTCCTTTAAGAGCAAGAACAATCTGTTGCGCCAAAGATAAGCCCAACCCAAAACCACCTTTTTGTCTGGTTCTGGCTTTATCTACTCGGTAAAAACGATCAAAGATTTTTTTCTTATCTTCATCTGCAATACCTGGGCCATTGTCTGCTACTGAAATGTAAAGATGACGATCATTAGTACGAACGGTAAAGGTCACCTGGCCATCATCTTCTGTATATTTGATAGCATTATCAAATAAAATTGTCATGAGCTGCTTCAATAGTGTCTTATCAGTTTGGATTGAGCGCCCAACCTGATTTTGAGCAGTAAACCCTTTGTCACTTTCTTCAGCAATCATAGCATAATTAGTAAAGACTGTATCAAAGAAAGAAGAATCCAAGGTTTCAATTTCTGGTTTAATACCATCATCACGACGAGCCAAATTCAAGAGATTGGTCGTCAAAAGACGCATGTTACGGACTTCATCCAGACTTGAAGCAATGTTCTCAGAATTATCTAAAATAGTACTCTCAGGCTTGCGGAAAAGAGCTTCTAGTCGGTTTTGAATCACAGTAAGCGGCGTACGCAACTCGTGGCTAGCATTTTCAACAAAAGCCTTCTGCTTCTCCAGACTTTCCTGTATAGGCCGCCTTGACCATTTTGCCAAATACAAACTAGCCGCGATAGATAGTAGCCAGAAAAAGCTCATCATAATGACAATTAGTTTTACATAACGTTCAGTGGCTTCTTCTAATTGCGTCGTATTGATTGCAATTACAACGTACTTAGCATCAGGATAGAGATTATTATCTACTTTTTCAGTAATCAAGCGATAACTTTCCGTTTGGTCAAAATAGTTCTGAGCACTCCCCTTACTGATAACATCAATATTATTTTTATCTATTGGTAAATTAGATAAGCTAGAAAATTTGTCGACAACATTTAGAACCCTTCCATTCTTATCAAGAACTAACACACTAGTGTTAGCTGCTACAGTCAAATCATGAGGAGCATCTTCAATTTTTGATTTAGACTTTTTAGATTCCTTCTTAGAATCACTTGAATTAGGTACTTCGACTGAGGATGCTTTGCTATTATATTCCTGATAGATGGTTGCCGTATTATTTTGATCTACATCAGAAGTCAGAAAAAGTTCGCGTTTTAGCATTTCCATTTCTAAATAAGAATTGGTCTTA
>DBFVHV010000036.1:0-1765 GCA_048524165.1 Streptococcus sp. | reverse complement strand
TACCATCATCTTCCCAAGTACGCATTGTAACAGAGTTTCCATTATAAAAACCCTTAATACCAAAGAAGTTGTAATAAGGAGCTTGACTCAAACCTGACTGACCTGAATTTGATTCCAAAATTGCTTGAGCAATTAGAACAGAAGCATAAATATTGTAGTCTTGACCAATCTGTCTCGCAGTCTCACCGATACTATCAATAAAAGCTGTCGTAGTTTGATTATAAGCAGCTTCAGCTTTAGCATTGACACTATTATCATTTTTTCTGTCTGTTGTAAATGCTAACACCAAAAATAGTGAACAGATAAAAGCCCCCACGATAAAAACAAAATACTTCTTTAAATGACGATACATACAACCCTTCCTTCATAAAAAAATTAATTATAATATTTCAATACTATTCTATCAAAAAAACTAACACCCCGCAACCTTCCTACCTAGTTTGTGCTGAGAAACAAGGCAGAAATCACCTTTACATCGTATTTATAATAAGCTATAATATAGTCAACTTTTAAGGAGATAATTTAATGAAAATAAAAGAATTCTTACCTGGAATAAGTATTTCAATACTTATATCACTCATAGCTTGGTATCTTGGAAACTTATTTCCTATTATTGGTGGGCCCGTCATTGGACTTTTTATCGGACTCTTATTAGCTAGTCTACTTATAAATCAAAAAAGATTTATAATAGGGATGCAATTCACATCGAAAAAAGTATTGCAATACGCAGTTGTTCTTCTGGGATTTGGATTAAATCTTTCTCAAGTCTTCAACGTTGGTTTAACATCTCTACCCATTATTTTAGCTACTATTGCTACGGCACTCATTACTGCTTATGTCATCCATAAGCTATTTAAATTAGATAGTGAAATCGCAACTTTAGTAGGAGTCGGATCATCTATCTGCGGTGGTTCTGCTATTGCAGCCACTGCGCCTGTTATCAAGGCCAAAGATGAGTCCATTGCAACTGCAATCTCTGTTATTTTCTTTTTCAACATTTTGGCAGCTCTACTTTTTCCTCACTTAGGCTCTTGGTTAGGCCTCAGTAATCAGGGCTTTGCTATATTTGCTGGAACAGCTGTTAATGATACATCCTCTGTAACTGCTACCGCTAGTTCATGGGATAGCTTACATGGAACATCCATCCTAGAGCAGGCAACGATTGTCAAACTAACAAGGACACTTGCTATTATTCCTATTACTCTAGGACTCTCTATTTGGCAGTCAAAAAAAGATAATGCAAAGGAAAGGTTTTCTCTGACCAAAGCAATTCCAAACTTCATCCTTTGGTTCCTGTTGGCTTCACTCATTACAACCGTAGCAATGTCTATGGGTGTCCCATCATCTATCTTCGCTCCTTTAAAAGACCTTTCAAAATTCATGATTATCATGGCCATGACAGCTATCGGTTACCAAACAAATCTCAAAAAACTAATTACTAAGGGAGGTTCTGCTCTATTAGTGGGAGGGCTTTGTTGGCTATTAATTAGTTTTGTTTCACTCCTCATGCAAAAACTATTAGGACTTTGGTAAAATAAATAAAAAACTCACAAACTAAGCATGTTTGTGAGTTTTTTTATTGTGTAGTTATTTTTTATATTCAAAGATATAGGTTTGAATAACCTTATCTCCCTCATTTGTCACTCTCAAATCAACATCATAGTTATTAGTTTCACCACTTATGTCTTGAACCTTATAAACACCATCCTTCTTTACTGAGGAAGGAGATACTTGACCAGAATAATGGTTTACTTCAAAAACTGAA
>DBFVHV010000035.1:0-2299 GCA_048524165.1 Streptococcus sp. | reverse complement strand
ACCTACTATCTCTAATCCAAAATGATGCAGCCCCGAGTCGCGCAATAAAGCACCTCCCAAACTACCGACACCAAACAAAAAAGCTTTATGCATTTTGGTAAATCCCAAGAAACGCTCCAGCACCTCTATCAACGCATCAATCTCATACCCCACACGTGTACGGCCGGATATATTTACATAAGAAAGATCTTTCGCTATTTGGGAAGCATCTACATTGATTTGCTTGGATATTTGGGTAGAAGACACGTACGTTTCTCCCTGTTCTTTCATCAGTTTCACATTCGAAAGATACCACGGAAGTCTGCGCAAAGTCGGCTCAGGCACTTTATCCGAGAATTTATGCATACGTATATCCATCTTTTTCTTTAGGTATTATCATTAGGTAATTTGCAAAAGTACACTTTTATTTGTTACATTGACGGATAGAGTATAAAAAAAGTCTTATCTTTGAGTATTCATTTAAGCAAAATTCACATGAAAAATAACGATTGGAAAGAACGTCTGAATGTGGTTTATTCCACAAATCCTGATTTCAAGTATGAAAGTGTTGAAGAGGAAGCGGTTGAGACATTAGATAAAAAACAACAGAAACTCCGTGTCAATATAGAAAAAAAAGGACGGGGTGGCAAAACCGTGACATTAATCAACGGGTTCATCGGAACAGAAAATGACCTGAAAGAGTTGGGTAAATTATTGAAAAGCAAATGTGGAGTAGGCGGTTCAGTAAAAGACGGGGAGATCCTTATCCAAGGAGAGTTCAAGCAACGGGTCATCGAGTTATTGAAAGCTGAAGGATATACCCAGACCAAATAACCGGAAAAAAGAAAGGGACTGTTGTCACACAGTCCCCCATTCTATAATTGCGGAAATCTTATTCAGCACGTAAAGTGAAACGTTTGAAAGCAACGATCTGCAATTCAGGATCAGCTTCCTTCAACACTTCTCTTACAGTCTTCTTACCATCCATGATATCCTCCTGGTTCAGCAAGCAAACTTCCTTCAAGAACTTACCCAGACGACCTTTAGCAATGTTTTCAATCATCTGTTGCGGCAAGTTGGCAGCTTTTTCAGCAGAAACAGTAGCAATGATTTCCTTAGCTTTGGCAATATCTTCGTCAGTAATCCAGCCCTTAGCCTTGTTACTTTCCATGTGCTCTTCGCTGTCTACATGTGCAGGGTTGATACCAGCCTTCTTCAAAGCAACTTCAACAGCCTTGTCTACTTGTTCTTTCTTAGTTTTATCAATAGCTACCTGTATTTCAGCTTCTTTTACAGATTCAGGAACACCGGCTTCATCAATTGCAATAGGATTCATAGCGGCAATCTGCATAGCAACTCCGTGAGCGGCAGCTTCAGCTTCCTTATTCATGGCAACAATAGTACAAAGCTGGTTATTTCCCTGGTGGTTATAAATAGAAGTATAAGCACCTTCAACCACATTGTAGCCATCCAATTCCATTTTTTCACCAGTGATACCGCTACGGTCTGTTACTGCATCCTGTACAGTACCGTTACCCATAGGCAAAGCCTTTACTTCTTCCAAAGTCTTGCATCTGTTGGCAACAGCAGCATCCAGAATAGCTTGAGTCAACGCTACGAAATCAGCATTTTTAGCAACGAAGTCGGTTTCGCATTTCAAAGCGATGATAGCAGCAAATTCGCCATCCTTTTTTGCCAGCACACAACCTTCAGATGCTTCACGGTCAGAACGTTTTGCAGCAACAGCCTGTCCTTTTTTACGGATAATTTCCATTGCTTTATCGATATCGCCGTTTGCTTCAGTCAAGGCGTTCTTGCAATCCATCATACCAGCTCCACTAATCTTACGAAGCTTGGTTATTTCAGCCATAGTTACAGCCATAATATTCCTTTATTTTTTAATTGTTAGTAATATCTTTAAAACAGAATTGAGAATTGAAAATTGAGAATTGAGAATCAACAGCATAATCTGCCCCTTCCCCAATTTTCAATTCTCAACTCTCAATTTATACTATTAAGCTTCTTCGTCTTCTTTCAAGAAAGCGGCAGCCTTAGCAGCATTGATAGCTTCTTCTTCGGCTTTATCCATACGAGCCTTGGTATTTTTCTTCTTACCAGCACCCTTAGGAGCATTTTCACCGGCAGCTTCCATATCTACTTTTTCAGCTTTTCTTTCTTCCAAGCCTTCAGCGATAGCGCCACAACAAGCATCCAAGATCACTTCTACAGACTTAGTAGCGTCATCGTTTGCAGGAATCACGAAGTCTACGTTTGAAGGATCTGAATTTGTATCAACGATAGCAAATACAGGGATACCCAG
>DBFVHV010000034.1:0-4507 GCA_048524165.1 Streptococcus sp. | reverse complement strand
TGCGACGGATTCGGGTAAAAAAGCTGGTGAGTTCTATACACCGCAACCTGTAGCCAAACTTATGACGCAGATTGCCTTTTTAGGACGTGAGGACAAGCAAGGCTTTACCCTTTACGATGCGACTATGGGGTCAGGATCGCTCTTGCTTAATGCCAAACGCTATTCACGTCAATCACAGACAGTGGTTTACTTTGGTCAAGAGTTGAATACCTCAACTTATAACCTGGCACGTATGAACATGATTCTGCATGGTGTGCCGATTGAAAATCAGTTTTTACACAACGCTGATACCTTAGATGAGGATTGGCCAACCCAAGAGCCAACTAACTTTGACGGTGTTCTCATGAACCCACCTTATTCAGCCAAGTGGTCTGCTAGCTCAGGTTTCATGGATGATCCTCGTTTCTCACCATTTGGGAAACTGGCACCTAAGTCTAAGGCAGATTTTGCCTTCCTTTTGCATGGTTACTATCACTTGAAACAAGACAATGGTGTTATGGCCATTGTCCTACCTCATGGGGTACTCTTCCGTGGTAATGCTGAAGGGACTATTCGTAAGGCTTTGTTGGAAGAAGGTGCTATTGATACGGTTATCGGTCTGCCTGCTAATATCTTCTTTAACACCAGTATTCCAACGACGGTTATCATTCTCAAAAAGAATCGCACCAATCGTGATATTTACTTTATCGATGCTTCTAAGGAGTTTGATAAGGGAAAAAATCAGAACATCATGACGGATGTCCATATTGAGAAGATTCTCAATGCTTATAAGAGCCGTGAGGATATGGACAAGTTTGCCCATCTGGCTAGCTTTGAAGAGATTGTGGAAAATGACTACAACCTTAATATTCCTCGCTATGTGGATACCTTTGAGGAAGAGGAAGTGGAGCCCTTGACAGAGATTGTGGCTAAGATTAATCAGACCAATGCGACGATTGAAAGTCAGACGGCCTCACTTCTCGACATGCTTGGACAGCTCCATGGAACGACCAAAGAAGCAGACGAAGAACTCAAGGCCTTTGTGGAAGCATTTAAGGGGTAATTCCATCTTTCATTTACTTTTTCCGAATAAATAAAAGTAGAGGGGCCATCCCTCTATTTTTCTTAAGGAGAGGTAAATGGAAAAAAGACACAAGCATGTCTCACCGACCTTGGATATCATGGCTAAGAAGATTTTTAGCCTACCTGAGGTGACGGTGGCATTTATTCGAGATATTTTGGATTTGGATGTTGTGGATGCTCAGATTTTGGAGGGGACGCAGCTTCATAAAAAGGACTTTGATGAGGATGAGCTTTTCTCAACGTCAGTGGATGTTCGAGCTAAGTTGAATGATGGAACTGAGGTCATCATTGAGATTCAGGTGCGTAAGCAGCATTATTTTCTGAATCGTTTTCATTATTATTTGGCTAACCAGCTGGTGGAAAATGTGCAACAATTACGTCAACAAGGACAGACGCATAAGATGTACGAGCAGATGGAGCCAGTCTATGGCATAGCTATCTTGGAGAAGACCTTGTTGCCAGATGAGGAGTCCCCGATTAATACTTATTGGATGGCCAATAGTCGGACAGGCAAGCCTTTGTATTCTTTCTATAAGGATGGGAAACGGCAAAACCTTCTTCAGATTGCCTTTTTAGAGTTGGATAAGTATAATAAAGATAAGCATATTACGGATGAAGGGCGGCAGTGGCTAGAGTTTTTTGGAAATCTCCCATTTTCTAAGGCACCTAGTCAAGCGGTCACGCATGCCGATTCATTACTAGATTCATCCAGCTGGACACAGGAGGAAAAGGCGATGATTGATGAACGCATACGTATTCAAGAAAATTATGACATGACCATGGAAACAGCTATCGATGAAGCGCGTGAAGAAGGGCTGGAGCGAGGAATAGAGCAGGGACTGGAGCGAGGCCGTTATGAGGAGCGTCTAGAGTTGGTTCGCAAGATGCTCTCAAAAGGTCTACCGTTAGAAGTTGTGTCAGATGTTACTGGTTTATCGCTTGAAGAGTTAGAGGCTATGTTATCCTAAAATCAGTTGATTTAATCATTTTTTTTGAAAGTCAGAGGCAGTTTTTGTCTCTGTTTTTATTTTTTGCTATTTAACATTTGTAATACTAAAACATTCGGAAAATAATACTTTGAAAGATAAAATTAAAAAAAGACTGTCAAACGTTTGACAGAAATCTGAGAAAAAAGATTTCAGCTATTTCCTCAATTTGCTTTGACAGTTCTTACTAAATAAGGCTTTTTAAGACATGCTATTTTTTCATTTCTTACATGTGGCAGAAATCATCGTTTTGTGCGACATTTTTAGACTATAATTTAGAAATGAATAACTGAACTTTCTAATATGACATTTTTGTTAAGGGCTTGTTAAAATGGATTACTTAGCCTTTTATTTTGTTTTCTCATATCTTATAATTTGTTTTGGTTTGTTTTGGATTAAAAAAACAACAGTATCATTAAATAAATCTAATATTTAAGAGTCTCTGTTTTTAGTTCCAGGAATAGCTTGGAACTAAAATGGAGAGGTTGTGAAAAAAAGTGTCAGGAGAATTAACTTGTTTAGAGAAAGTAAAACGAAACCAAAGTACAGCATCCGTAAATATTCAATTGGGGCAGCATCTGCCTTGATTGGCTTCATGGCCCTTGTCAATGGGCAAGCTGTTAAGGCTGACGAGGCACAATCGATTAGCGACTTGACTGATGCTTCAAATCAGGCGCAGACACCTCAAACATCTTCAACAGCACAATTAGCGACTTCCGAACCAGTATCAGTTGAGACAGTGCAAACTTCTCAACCTGCCAATATTATGCCGTCTCAACCTCAGGTAACGACTGTTCAAGTAGCTGAGCAGACTCCGACTATTGATCAAGTGGTTGAGGCAGGCACCTCTCAAAATCAAGGAACGTCAGCAAATGTTTTAACCAATGCAACTGAGGATCAAGCTCAAGTCAAAGAGTATAGCACAGATGCCTATGGTGCCAAAATGCCTTACACGACTCATGAAGCAGAAAATGCGACTGTCGAAAATGGAGCTACAATCCAACAGTCAACTGACATGGAATCTACGGCTGTGGAAGCGACGAACCAAACTTATGTCGAGCTTCCTAAAAAAGATGCAGCAGTTACTTTCAATGTCACCGAGCCAGCCAATGCTTTGAATGTGCGTTATACAATACCTGATGGTGCATCAGGTCAGTTGGATGTGCAGGTTAATCGTTCAAGCGTTGGTAATCTTGATTTGTCATCTCACTCAGCATGGCAGTACCTTAAAGGTGACCATGAGTATGATCAAGCTATTGATGGCTCAAGTGCACGTTTCCGTTTTGATGAGACACGTCTTCTCCTCAAGGACATCCAATTGAAATCTGGTGATAAGATTTCTCTGGTTAAGAAGAAAGATGACAATATCCCTTATGGTATTGATTTTATTGAGCTAGAACAGGCTCCATCTCCAGTTGCCCAAGGCGAAAATAGCATCAGTATTGTGGATAAAGGTGCATCTGCCAATGATGACAGTGATGACACAGCTGCCCTACTTGCGGCTGTTGAAGAAGCTAAAGCCAGCGGAAAATCTGTCTATATTCCAGAGGGGCGTTTCAATTTTGACAAACAAGTTAATATCGAAGCTGATAATCTAAAAATTTCAGGTGCTGGTGTTTGGCATACACAACTGCACTTCACAAGTGACAAACGTTATGGTGGTGGGATTGTCTTTGGTCATAATAGCAATGGTATTGAGTTGAGTAATCTTTATATGGATTCTAACTTGACTTCTCGTTATAACGAAGACGCACAGTACAAGGCTATTTCGGGAACACTTGGCAAGGATTCGAACATTCATGATATCTGGGTTCAGCATTTTGAAGTTGGTATGTGGATTGGCGACTATGACCAAACGGGAAATATGAAGTATACGGATGGTCTTGTCGTTGAAAATGCTCGTATCCGTAATAACTTGGCAGATGGTATTAACTTTGCTCAAGGAACCAAAAATTCAACAGTTAAAAATTCTAATATCCGTGGGAATGGTGATGACGGTTTGGCTATCTGGTCAAGTATTTCAGATGGGACAAATGCCTCAGCTGAGGAAAATAATAAATTCCTCAACAACACCATTGAATCAGGCTGGCGTGCTGCTGGTATAGGTATTTTTGGTGGTAAGGGGCATGAGGTTTCAGGAAACCTCATTAAGGACGTCTTTGCTGGAGCAGGTATTCGTGTGAACACAGTCTTTGCAGGTCACAATTTTGACCTCAATGATTCTGGAATTAAGATTCATGACAATACTATTCTCCATTCAGGGACAACTAATGACCTTTATAACCTCCATCGTGGTGCGATTGATTTCCAACAAGTTCGTGGGACAATCAAGAATGTTGATGTCTACGATAATAAGCTATTGAATACCTTGGCTGACCCGGTGATTACCAAGAACTTTGAGATGGGCGACAACGGTAATGGAGAGATTCGTTTATCTAATAATACGATTGACAACAAGG